>JAYVSF010000704.1:0-6897 GCA_043775605.1 Myxococcales bacterium | reverse complement strand
CCACATCCACCTGGTGATCGAGGCTGGCGACGAGCGCGCGCTGGCCCGCGGCGTCCAGGGGCTCGCGATCTCGGCGGCCAGGCACCTGAACGCCGCCGTCGGCGGCGAGCGGGGTTGGACCCGACCACGGCGCGGCCAGGTCTTCGTCGACCGCTACCACGCCGAGATCCTCGACACCCCCCGGCGCGCGCGTCACGCGCTGGCGTACGTGCTCAACAACTGGCGGCGGCATCACGAAGACCAGGTCGGCCCGGCCCAGCGCCGTGCCTGCCTGGATCCGTACTCCAGCGGCATCTTCTTCGACGGCTGGCGCGACCATCCGACGCCGTTCGCGCTACCGCGCGACTATGAGCCACTGGTCGTGGTGCCGCCGAGTTGCTGGATGCTCAAGACCGGCTGGCGACGTCATGGACCGATCGGGCTCGACGAGGTCCCTGGGCCTGCGCGTGACCGTCGCGAGGGCCCGCGCGGGTAGCACGACCATCGACGACCAGCCGACCGGGTCGTGGTCGCAACCTCAGGCCGTGCGATGGCGGAGCCAGCGGACCCCGACGGCGTGGCGCTGATGGAACCCCCACCGCAGCGTCGGCTCGTGATCCATGAGCGCGAGGTCGAACTCGCGCTCCGCCATCACGGTGCCGGGGCGGGACAGAGGACGCAGCGCGGCGGCATCGACCTTGGGGCCGGCGGCTCACCCGCAGCCCGAGCGCGACCCCGGCTCGCGTCAGCCACGTTCGCCAGCGTGGGCCTCGCCGCTTCACCGCGACCCCGGCCCCGACCGCCTCGCTGCTCGGCGGCGACCCGCCCGCGGTCAGTCGGTGTGGTCGTGGGTGTCGTGGGTGTCGGGGGCGTCGTGAGCGTCGTGGGCGGCCACCGCGGCGTCGGCCGCTGCCGAACGGCTGGCGGCGGTGGCGTGGTCGGCGTCGGCGGAGGCGCAGCGGGCCTGGGCCCGGGCCAGCGCCATCTCGGCGGCCTCGACCTCGATCCGGGCGCGGTCGCGCTGGGCGGTGCGCTGGTCGAACTCGCGGCGGGCGGCGGTCGCGGCCTGGGTCAGGGCGGCGCGTCCGGCCGCGCGGCGGCGGGCGTGCTCGGCGCGGGCGACGCCCTCGAGGTCGACGACCGCCACCGCCGCGACCGTGCCATCGACCGGCGCGGCGCTCGCCGAGGCGCGTGCGACGACCGCGCCTGGCTCGAGCACCGCGCCGATCATGACGTCGAAGCCCGGCGGATCGCGATCAGTGACCAGCTGTCCGGGCCGATCGGGGGCCCAGGTGCCGAGCGCCGACAGCGCCTGCAGCGTGGTCGCGATCCGGTGGAGCGTCGCCGGGCTGGCGGCGTGACCATCGCCGACCAACACCGCCGCCGCCCGCGTCCGCAGCCGGGCCAGGATCGCGCGCTGGACGTCGAGCGCGCCGCGATCGCCGGCCCGGACCCGATCGCCCACCGCCAGGAGGTCGTCGACCTCGGCCTGGGTCTCGCGCCACAACCGGTTCACCACCCACGCGGTCATCGACGGTCGGGCCAGCTTGGCGATCGCCGCGGCGCCGGGCTTGTCGCCGGCGGCCTTGCGGGCGTCGGCCAGCCGCTTGCGCTCGACGACGAACCCGCCGAGCCCGGCGCCATACAGGGCGGCGGCGGCGGTCGCCACCGGATCGCCGGCCTCGCTCTCTGGCACGTCGGTCACCGCGCCATACTACCGCTGGGCGCGGCTTGCGCACCGCAAGCATCCGGACGGCACCGGTGGCAAAAGGCTATCGTCGGACCATGAAGCGATCGCTCGTGGCCGTGACCGTGATCCTCGGGATGGTCGGATGCGGTGACAACCTCGCGCCGGCGACCGACGCCGGGTCGCCCGACGCACCGGCCGGGTTCGTGACCGCGCCGCACACCGCGCTGCCGTTGCTGTCGCCTCACCACGGCGTCCTCCTCGACCACGTCCAGCTGGTCACGATCACCTACGACGGCTACGCCGATCGAGCCGGGGTCGAGGCGTTCGGCGACGCGATCGTGGCGTCGCCCTGGTACGCCACCGTCGGCACCGAATACGGCGTCGGCGCCGGCACCCACGTCGCCAAGGTCCACGCCACCGCCCCGGCCCGGTTGCAGGACTACACCGCGGTCGAGACCGAGATGCAGCGGCTGCTCACCGACCACGTCGTGCCGACGCCGCCCGCCACCGGCAGCCAGCTGTTCTACATCCTGTACATCCCGCCGAGCCTGCCGCTCGGGCCCGAGCTGCGCGACTGCTGCTACGGCTACCACCAGATGATCGTCGATTCCGGCACCGGCCGTCGGGTCCCGTTCGCGATCATCTTCGACGACGGCACCGGGCTCGACACCACCACCACCACCGCCTCGCACGAGCTGATCGAGGGCACGACCGATCCCTACGAGACGCCCGACGACGGCTGGTACGTAGACCCGCCGCTGCCCGATCCGTGGTGGCTGCTGTTCGAGGAGAACGCCGACCTGTGCAGCTTCGAGCCGATGGAGCGCGAGGGCGCGTTCGCGGTCCAGCGCAACTGGTCGATGGTCGAGGCCGCGGCCGGGCGCGCGCCGTGCGTGCCGCACCAGGGCGACGACGAGTGGTACGACGTCAGCGCCCAGCCGGCGACGATGCCGACCGTGGCCAAGGGCAGTACGGTGATGTTCACGCTCACCGGCTGGTCGACCAAGGCGGTCGCCGACTGGGAGCTCCGCCTGTACGACGGCGACTACTCGGAGCTGTCGATGGCGCAGCTGCAGCCGGCGCTGAGCGCGACCCACATCAACAACGGGCAGACCGTCACCCTCACGATGCACGTGCCGGCCAGCGCGGTGTCGGGCAAGGCCAGCGGGCTGTACGTCCTGTCGGGGCCGTCCGAGCGGCCATGGGCGGTCGGCTTCATCGTGCAGTGATGACGTGCGTGGCCCGGGGCGGCGATCGTCACGATCGGGCCTCGAGCCGGCGCAACAGCAGCTCGATGGTGCCGCGGCGCTCGAGCAGCGCGGCGATCTGATCGTAGCGGGCCGGGTCGGACCAGATCACCGAGATCATCGGCCGCAGGAACACCATCATCTGGCTGGCGACGAAGCCCATCGGCTTCATCGACTCCAGGAAGAACATCGCGGCCGGGGTCAGGCGGCGGCGGGCGATGCCGTCGGCCAGGCTGTCGAGCAGCGCGCGATCGGCGTCGGCCAGCTCGGCCTCGAGGCGGGTCGGGTCGTCGGTCACGCGCCACCGTCCGCATCGGTCGCCGGCGTGGGCAGGCGGCGGCGCAGCTCGCGCTCGACCGCGGCGCGTTCGTCGCCGGCGAGGCCGTCGAACGACAACGACAGGCCACGGTAGCGATCGAGCCACGATCGCCGGGCGAACGGCGACAAGAGCGCGCCGCCGCGGCCGATCTCGACCCGGCGCAGCTCGGGCCAGGGCCGGTAGCGCCGGGCGCCGAGCCGGCGGACCTCGACGCCGTCGTCGCCGAGCCGGTGGCGGGTCGGGAACAGGAACGGCGCGACCGCGATCACCAGCAGGATCGCGGCCAGGAGCGCCAGGTACGGCGACTCGAGCGTGATCATCACGGTCCACGCGGTCAGCATCACGACCGACGACACCAGCGCGACCTGGGCCGGCGCGCGCTTCGCCGGGTGGCTGATCCAGCGGCGCTCGAGCGCGGCGGCGGGCTGACCGTCAGGCACGCGGGCTAGCGGCCCTTCCACACCGGCGGGCGCTTGCCGAGGAACGCGGCGATGCCCTCGGCCGCGTCCTCGAGCGCCAGCACCCGGCCCAGCTCGCCCTCGAGGAAGCGGAGGGCGTCGGCGTGATCGAGGTCGGCCGAGCGGTAGAACGCGCGCAGGCCCAGGGCGATCGCCGCCGGGCTCTTGTCGGCGAGCTGGGTCGCCAGCGCCGTGGTCGCGGCCTCGAGCTCGGCGGCCGGCACCACCCGCGTCACCAGCCCGATCGCCAGCGCCTCGGCGGCGTCGAGCTTGCGGCCGGTCAGCATCAGCTCGAGGGTGCGCTTGCGGCCGAGGTTGCGGACCAGCTCGGCGGTGATCATCATCGGCCACAGCCCGACCAGGATCTCGGTGGTGCCGAACACCGCGGTGTCGGCCGCGACCACCAGATCGCACGCGACCATGAGGCCCAGCCCGCCGGCCAGGGCCGGGCCGTTGACCATCGCGATGATCGGCTTGCCCAGCCCGTGCAGGGTCAGGAGCAGGTCGACCAGCGACGCCGGCGGCGGGCCCGCGCTGCCGGCCGCGGCCTGCATGCCGCCGAGGTCGCCGCCGGCCGAGAACGCCGGGCCGGCGCCCGTGAGGATGATCACGCGGACCTCGGGATCGCCCTGGAGGGCGGTCAGGGCGTGGATCAGCTCGCCGCAGGTCACCGGCCCGATCGGGTTGCGCTTCTCGGGGCGGTTGAGCGTGATCCGGGCGATCGGCCCGGGCGCGACGAGGATGGTGGCGTACGTCGACATGGCGGGCGCTGAGTCTGTGGAACAAACCCGGCGCTGTACAGGCCCGGCTGACGTTCCCGCAGGCAGAGGAAGGCAGACCCCGAGCCTCCCCCGTGACCGCGTCCACCCAGAGTCATTGTTGACGACTCGCCAAGGCTCGCTAACCCAGGTTGACGGCGGCGACCATCGGGTCCTACCCTCGGCGCGATGTCGGTAGCCAGGCTGTGCGCGGCGGCGCTCGTGACGGCAACGCTTGGCGCCAGCGGCGGCTCGGCCTGGGCCGGTGACAACGATGTGGTGCTGGCCCGGCTGTCGTCGATGGTCGGCACCGACGTCAACGCCCGGACGATCGGCCAGAGCCTCGAGCTGCGCTCGCTGCTCAGCGAACTGGGCGTGGCGCTCGCGCCCCGGCTGTCGACCCCGGCCGACACCCTCGGGTTCGGCGGCTTCCAGCTCACCGCCGACCTGGCGTCGACCACCATCAACGGCGCCGCGCCGTACTGGCGCGTCCTGCGCTCGGCTCCCGATCCGACCTCGACCGCCGCCGGCGACCACGGCGCCACCGCGCTGCCGACCGTCGGCGTGTTCGTCCGCAAGGGCATGTGGTTCCCGGCGCCGTCGATCGAGTTCGGCGGCGGCGCGGTCCACCTGATCAACTCGCGGCTGTGGACCGGCCAGGCCTACGTCAAGTTCGCGCTGCTCGAGGGCTACCACCAGCTGCCGTTGCCGTCGCTGGCGGTGCGCGGCGGGGTCTCGCGTCTGTTCGGGCAGAAGGAGATCGACCTCACGATCATCTCGATCGACGCCAGCGCGTCCAAGCACGTCGGCGTGGCCGGGACCTGGGGCCTTGATCCCTACGTCGGCTTCAACGTGCTGCGGATGGTGCCGCGGTCCGAGGTGATCGACCCGACGCCGGGCGTCGACTCGCTCGACGCCACCGCCCACCCCAACGACCGCAACCTCGACTTCGTGTTCAAGGAGCAGGACGACATCGTCCGCCAGCGGTTCTTCGTCGGGGCCAAGTTCCAGTACTACGTTTTCCAGCTCACCGTTGAGGGCACCTTCGCCAGCGCCGGCACCTCGGTCGACGATCGCGCCGGCACCACCACCCCGTGCATGGCCGACTCGACGGTGACCAACTGCGACTCGAAGGACCAGGCTGGCTCGCAGCGCACGTTGACGGTGTCGGGCGGCTTCGACTTCTGAATGGCCGACGACGGCGGCGAGCGGCTCGAGCACGATCGCGGGCTGCGGACCGCACTGCTGGCCCTCGAGGAGCTGCGCGGTGACGTGATCCGGCTGGCCGCCCAGGTCGTGGCCCAGGGCGAGGCGTTGACCCGGGTGCTGGCGGCGGTGCCGGCCGCGGCCCCGACCGAGGACGCCGAGCCCTCGGTGGCCGCAGCGATCGCCGACCACGACCAGGCCCTGGCCGCGCGCACCGCGGAGCTCGACGCCGCGATCCGCGCCCGCGACGTCACCAACGCCCTCCACCTCGAGCTGGCGGCGCCGGTCGACAAGTACTCGGTCGAGCGCGACGGCCCGCCGTGCGCGGAGCTGTTGCCGCTGTGCGGCGCGCGTTGCTGCCGGCTGACCTTCGCGCTGAGCACCCAGGATCTCGACGAGGGCGTGATCCGCTGGGACCACGGTCGGCCGTACCTCATCCGCCAGGACGCCGACGGCGCCTGCACCCACCACGACCGCGCGACCGGCGGCTGCAGCGCCTACCAGCACCGGCCCGCCACCTGCCGGAGCTACGACTGCCGCCGGGACCCGCGGGTCTGGCTCGACTTCGACCAGCGCCAGCCGGCGCCGATGGCGGCCACCCGGGCCGAGGCCGGTGCCGTCGAGCTGGCCGATCTCGGCCGCGAGCGCGCCAGCGGCCTGGCCGCCGAGTTCATCAGCCTGCGCCTCCGGCGATAGCGTCGTCGGCGATCACGGGCCAAGCGGGCAGTTGACGCCGGTCAGCACGAAGCGATTGTTGTCCTCGCGGCACTCGAGGTTCTGGCTGGCGCCGCCGGCGCCGCCCGTGCCGGTGCCATCGTCGTCGACGATCACGGTGCCGACGCTGCCGGCCGCGAGCCAGTCGCAGCGCACGGTCTCGCACTGGCCGACGACCAGGTTGCTGGTGGTGGTGGCGGTGCAGCCGGGTGTGCTCGGCGGGTTGCCGCCGTAGACCGCGACCCGGAGGCCGCGGGCCACCGGCTCGGTGCCGCGGTTGCAGACGTCGATCGCGACCCGGGCGCCGCCGGGGATGCAGGTCACCGTCGCGCTGCGCACGGTCAGGTCCGGCGATGCGCCGGCGCCGAGGCCGGTGCCGGGTGCGTTCTGGCGGAAGTTGTTGAGGCCGGGCTGGGTCCAGTTGCGCAGCCACATGGACGTCCGCGGGATGGTGCCGTCGTCGTTGACGTTGGTGACGCTGTACGCGTGCTGGTTCCAGATCGGCCGGGTGTTGACCCAGCGATCG
>JAYVSF010000703.1:0-6233 GCA_043775605.1 Myxococcales bacterium | reverse complement strand
CCGGCCTCGGCGACGACGTCGTGATCGCGATCGGCGCGCCGCTGACCGCGCCGGCCTGCACCCGCTGCGCGCTGCCGGCGTGCCCGGGCGTCAGCGACTGCGTCGACCCCGCGGTGGTCTGGCTACGGACCAGCGGCCGGGCGCTGACCGAGGACGCCGAGCTGGCCGACACCGTCGCCGGTGGCCACACCGCCACCGCGCCGCCCGGCCCCGAGCGCCCGCGGGTGCGGATCCAGCCCTACGCCCACCGCGCCACCGAGCTGGTGGTCTGCTACGAGCGCGGGCTCCTGCCGGCCAGCCAGATCGGCCACGGCACCGGCCTGGTCGCGGCCCGCGCCGCCCACCTGCGCCGGCGCCTGCTGCAGGCCGGGTTCGCGCTGCACCAGAACCTGATCGAGGTATCGCCAGCCGCGACCATCGCCGCGCTGTTCGATCGCCGGCGGGCGCGCGGCTACAAGCGCGACGCTGATCCGTGGGAGACCCGGGCGCTGCTGGTCGAGGCCATCGCCGATCTCGAGTTCGCGCCCGGCAGCCGGATGGCGCGCGAGGACGCGCTGCGCAACGACCACTGCTTCGAGGCGCTGATCGCGGCCTACACCGCGTACCTGTGGGCCCGGGACGGCTGGACCCTGCCCGAGCCCGCGACCCCGTTCACCGACGACGGCTGGATCTGGGTGCCGCCGCCCAGGCGGTAACGCCTGGCTATAGCCGTTCGAGGTACGCCGACAGCGGCACCGACAGGCCGACCGACGCGCCCCAGCGGAGCTCGGTGCCACGCTGGTCGGTCGGCGGATAGACCAGCAGCGTCGTCGGCGACACGTACAGCTCGACGAGATCGTAGACGTCGACCGCGAACAGCACCGGGTGCAGCATGATCGCGTTGGTCTCCTTCGAGTCGAGCAGCGCGCGGTACAGCACGCCCGACGCGGCGGCGCCGACCTTGAACGTCAGCCGGTCGCCCCACACCGTCGGGCTGGCCCAGCCGAACCCGACCTGCTCGGCGATCACCGGCACGTTGCGGCGCGTCGCCTGATCGGGCGGCGTCGACGCCATCGCCCCGACCCCGACGGTCAGGTGGAAGTAGCCACGCCAGCGGTGGTGGCGGCGGAAGTCGTCGCCGTGGGCCGCGAGCCGCTGGGCGAACTTGCCGCCGTCGACCCGGATCAGGTCGCCGTCGCGCTCGACCGACTCCTGCAGCGCGTGGATGATCTTCACCGTCCAGCAGTCGACCGAGGTGTCCTTGGCGCAGGCCCGGCCGCCGCCCTGCAGCGACTCGATCAGCGAATCGAGCCGGACCTTCGAGATCACCGCGAACAGCAGCTCGACCGACATCGGCTCGTGGGTCTTGATCGCCTCGAGCACCGGATCAACGACGTCGAACAGGGGCGCGACGAACTCGCCGCGCCGGTGGCTGCCGAGCAGGCGCAGCGCGCCGATGACGTCGCCGGTGGTCTCGAGCAGCGGCGAGGTCCGGGCCACCCGCTCGAGCAGATCGAGCAGGCCGAGCAGGCGGATCGCCGCCGAGCGCGCGAACTGCAACTGGGCGCCGTCGGTGCCCGGGAACAGCTGGCGGAGCTGGACGTCGAGCGCGGTCAGCGCGGCGACGGCGTCGCGGTAGGCGTCGCGCAGCTCGCCGATGGCGTGGAGCGGGACCTGGGCGAGGTCGAGCGGCGAGCCACCGTCGGCGTGGAACCGGCTCATGATCGTCTCGATCGCGTAGATCGACCGCTCGAGCTGCTCGAGGGCCGGCCCGACCGAGGTCGCGGTCTTCTCGAGCGCGATCATCCGCTCGACCAGCTCGATCAGGTCGCGCGCGCCCCAGGCCTTGAGCGCGGTCATGGCCTCGGCCCGGACCGTGATCAGGGTGCCGGCGCTGGCCAGGCCGGCGTTGGCGCCGGCGGCGATCGCGGCGAACAGCGTGTCGAAGCGCGCGCGGTCCTCGGTCCGCAGCACCAGTCGCGCTGCCGGGCTGTCGAGGAAGGCGCGGGCCCCGGTCAGCCGCGCATTGAGCGACCCGAGATCGAGGCCGCCCTCGGCGTAGATGCTGGCGCGGGTCAGCAGCTTGAGGTCGCCGACCTGGCCGCGCACGGTCTGGATCCGGGCCCGGGTGCCGTCGACCAGCTCGGCCCGCCACTGCTTGAGCACCAGCCCGGGCGTGGCGCCGAGATCCGCGATCGAGCGCGAGCGGGCGACCGCGTCGATCAGCCGCCGGAGATCGATCGTGCCGGCCGCGCGCAGGGCCTTGGCCAGCCGCACGCCCTCGAGCACGCGATCGATCTTGAGCGCCGACAGCGCCGCCGCCGGCGGGGTCAACGCCGTGCACACCGCGATCCCGGGCCCGTCGGGCCACGGGCACGGCGCCGCCACCGGATCGTCGTCGTGGGCGCGGGCGAACAGGTGGGTGTCGCCGAGCCGGGCGTAGGCCAGATCGACCAGGTAGGTGCGCAGCGCCGGCGACATCGGGCCGCCGGGGCGCTGGCCGAGCGCGGTGCCGGCGGCCTTGATCTGCGCGCCGACCACCGGCGCGTCGAACACCGCGTCGGTGTCGGGGTAGAGCGTGTCGACCAGGTTGGCGGCGATGAAGGCGCGGACCACGGTCATCGCCAGGTCGGCGAACTTCTCCCGCCGCAGCGTCGACGGATCGGCGAGCAAGCGCGCGCCCTGGGTCAAGAGATCACGCAGGTACTGGGCCCGCGCCCCGACCCGGGCCCGGGTCAACTCCTCGACCACCAGCCGGATCGCGGCCTGGCGCGCGCGATCGAGGACGACGCTGACCACGAGATCGGCGTCGAGGTGACCGCGGGCCAGCGCCAGGCCGGCCCCGGCCGCGGGCTGCGACGTCACGGTCACCGCCGGCCCGACCGTCGACGCGCCGTCGGGCTCGCCCATCAGCTGGGCGTTGCCGGTGGCGCGGAACTGCCACTCGGCCTCGTAGAACAGATCGGTGTGGATGAGCGACTGCACGCACAGCGCGCGGTCGACCTTGGGGTCGGCCAGGCACAGCTCGTCGAGCTCGGCGCACGACGTCTTGCGGGCGCCGTCGCAGCCGCGCCGGTAGTAGCGCGCGGCCCGGTCGCCGTCGGGCGTGACCCCCTTGCCGTCGCGGAACCGGCGCGCGGTCTCCTCGCAGGCCTCGAGGTCGCCGCCGACGCAGCGCTGGTGGGTGGCGAAGGTCGCGCGCAGCTGACAGACCGGCGCGTCGGGATCGGTGCCGCACAGCGGGCACTCGTCGGTCGGCAAGGACAGCATGCACACCCGCGACGCCAGGGCCTGGGCCTTGTCGTGATCGGGCTCGAGGTCGTACTGCGTGGCGCCCGCATAGAGCATGCCGGCTAGCTCGCACGACACGGCGTCGCCCCGCTGGCAGCGGCGCTCGGCGTAGGCCCGGGCCCGCGGCGGATCGGGGGCCAGCTTGATGTCGTCCATGCCGCGCAGGAGCAGGTCGGTGACCTCGCGACAGGCCGGGTGGTCGGCGGTCTCGCACGCCGAGATCGCGACGTTCACGGCCTTCACCAGCAACGCGACGTCGTCCTTGGCCTCGGCGACGTCGACGGTGAGCCGGACCACGGCCACGCAGCCGAGCTGATCGTCGGCGGCGCAGCTCTTCTCGGCGGCCGCCAGCAGGTCAGCGCCGCGGGTGCCCTTGAGGTCGCGATCGGCCGCGGTGTCGCACGCGATGCCGACCAGATCGGTGGTGCAGGCCTCGATGATCGAGCGATCGGCCAGCGCGCCGAGCCGGGTGACGTCGGCGGTGGTGATCGCGCCCTTCTCCTGCCAGGCCAGGGCCTGACGATCGAGCATCAGGCACGAGCCGAAGTCGCGCTTGCTGCAGCCGCGCTCGGCCCGCTGCGCGACCTCAGGCAAGACCGCGGCGTCGACCACGCCGGCGGCGATCCGCGCCGCCTGCAGCTCGGCCGCGAGCCCGCAGCTGCGGCCGTCACCGCCGTCGCAGCCGCGGCTGGCCAGGCCCAGGCCGACGTCGAGCAGCGAGCGCTGCACCGCCGGGTCGCGCTCGACCTCGAACATCCAGCCGTCGCCGACCAGCCGCGCCGCCGCCAGGCACGCCGCCGGATCGCCGTCGGTGCGCCCGCAGGTGCGGCGGTAGAGCTCGAGGGCGTGGGCGCGCTCGGGGTCACCGCCGACGCCGCTGGCGAGCTGATCGGCGTACAGCGTGCAGGCTGCGGCCAGCCCACCGCCGTCCTGACACGCACGTGCACAGTCGACCCGATCCTTGCAGAGCGGCGCGGCCCGCGCCGACCCCGCGAGCGTCGACCCGACCAGGACCAGCACCAGCACGAGCCCCCGAGCGCGCATCGCCCGAGTGTGAGCGGTCGTCCCCGCGAGATCAAATGGGTGCAGTTCCCGCTTTGCATTCTCCGACGAGGATTCGCCGCCGCTCATGCTGAGCGTCCGAGCGGGTCCTCGTCGACGATCGTGTAAATCGGGATCTGCACTCAGTTCGGCATCTCCGACGGCGATCCCGAGGTCAACGAGCTGCTGGTCTACGCCCGCCTGGTCGCGCGCTGACTCTGGTCTTCACCAACGTGATCGTTGACGGCGACGGCGACGGCCGCCGTCAGCGGTGGTGGTCCAGATCCAGGTGACAGGTCGCCGTCGCCGTCGCCGATCACGCCCAGGTCGATGCGGCCGTCGACGCCCACGATCACGCCAGCGTTGGTCGGAGTCGCTAGCTCGCGGCGCGGCGGATCGGGTCGTCGTCCTCGGCGAGGTCGAGCTCGGCCTCGCGATCGCCGTCGCGCTCGATGGTGGCCGTGGCCGTGAGCCGGGCCCGGGCCGCGGGGTCGCCCGCGCGCTGGCGGAGGAACTCGAGGAACGCGAGCGCGCTCGGCAGATCGATCGCCGAGAGACCGTCGATCAGCTCGCGCGCCGACCGGCGCAGGGCCTCACCCGGGGCCTCGGCGCCGTGCACCACCGGCTTGCCCGGCACCACCGGCAGCTCGGCCGGCGGCTTGACCTCGCCCCACGGCGACGGGCTCGCCGACTCGATGCCGTGCTCGGTCAGCCAGTTGTGGACGTGCCAGTGCAAGAGCCCGGCGCGGTACCCGAACCAGCGCTCGCGCTCGGCCGGGTAAGCCAGCAGCACGTCCTTGAAGCGGCGGAACGCGCCCTTGCCGTCGATCGACATGATCAGCCGCTCGCGCAGGCTCTCGTCGGCCACCGAGCCGACGAACCGCTCCATCCAGCGATACTGCTCGCGCGACGACGCCGGCTCGATCCGCAGGAACGCGTGCAGGTTCTCGGTGACCTGGGCCCGGCGCAGCGGCGCCTCGACGTCGCCGGCGACGATCGTCAGGACCTTGCCGGTCGACAGATCGAGGAAGCTCTCGGTGTCCGAGGCGTTACGCTCGACCGAGACCTCGAGCCCGTCCCAGTCCAGCTCGAGCCGGACGGGACCGCGGGCGGGCGGAGCCGCAGGCAGAGTCGGAGGCGAAGGCGGCATGCGAGTGGTCATTGGGAGGGCGGCGCTGGCATCGAGCGCCACGCAGCCACCGACCAGGCTGCAAGCGTAGACGGTCACACCGCACGAGGCAAGCCCGCTTGACACGCCGGGATTGCCGGGTAGTATCCGCCTCTTACCTCGCGACCGGGAGCCGTCACGGCCCGGTTGCGATCGCGCCGCCCGCCTGTCGGGCAGAAGGTGTCCATGGCTCGCGTCACCGTCGAAGATTGCCTGGAGAAGGTCCCCAACCGCTTCGCGCTCGTGGTGCTGGCCGCCGAGCGCGCCCGCCAGATCGCTCGCGGCGGCACGGCCCTGGTCGATTGCGACAACAAGCCGGCGGTCACCGCGCTGCGCGAGATCGCGGCCGGCATGGTCAACTTCCGCGAGGACGTGAAGGACACGGTCACCGAGTTCATCCAGGAGCGGCGCAAGGCCGGCTTCATGTGATCCCGCGGGGCTGACGCCTCGAAAAGTTGCCCCGATGGCGGTGTAGCTCCTACATCAGGGGCGTGATCCCGGGTTCTCGACACGATGAAGCCGGCGCGGATGGCGGTGAGTCCCTGGTCCGGGGCGAGTTCGTCCGCCTGGCTTACCGGCTCGGTCGGTCCCTCGCGACCGGCCTGCTGACGGTCGACGCCGACCGAGGCGGACCGCTGGTCCTGCGGCGCGGCGCGCTGATCGCGGCTCCGACCGACGAGCGCGGCGCCCACGCTCGCACCCGCCTGGCCCGGCTGGCCGCGCTCGATACCAGTCGCTGGTGGTTCGACGGCGG
>JAYVSF010000702.1:0-5573 GCA_043775605.1 Myxococcales bacterium | reverse complement strand
GCGCGATGGTGTCGGTGCTGCGCGAGGTCACGGCCGGCAAGCTGGTCTACCTCTACGATCCGTCGGCCCAGCGCGGCAACCAGCGCTTCGCGTTCCGGGCGGTGCGGCTGACCAACCCGACCGACGCAACCCTCGAGCCCGGGCCGATCACGGTCTACGGCCAGGGCCGCTACGTCGGCGAGGGCCTGACCGAGCCGATCCTGCCGCGGGCCGCCGCGGTGGTGCCG
Source organism: Myxococcales bacterium (assembly GCA_043775605.1). Classification (GTDB taxonomy): domain Bacteria; phylum Myxococcota_A; class Polyangia; order Haliangiales; family Haliangiaceae; genus UBA2376. Next base: position 5,346 of record JAYVSF010000702.1, on the reverse strand, counting down.
TTCGCGCTCGATCGCCAGGTGGTGGTCGAGCGCGACACCGGCGGCCGTGACCGCCTCGAGCGGCTGGCCTCGATCCAGCGCGGCATCTTGTCCGCCGACGTCCAGCACGTGCGGACGACCACGCTCACCCTCACCAGCCGGCTGGCGGGCGCGACCACCGTCTACGTCCGCCACCCTGTCACCGCTGGCTGGACCCTGCTCGATCCGCCCGGCACCGTCGAGCGGATCGGCGACGCCTACCTGATCGCGATCGATCTGGCGGCCGGCGCGACCCGCACGGTCGAGCTGGCCGAGGAGACCCCGACGGTGCAGACCCTCGACCTCGGCGCCGACCCGACCCTGGCGATGCTCGCGGTCTACGTCGCCAGCGATCGGCCGAGCCCGGCGCTCAAGGCCCGGCTGGTGGCGGTCCTCGACCAGCACCGCGCGCTGATCGACGGCGGCGCGCGGATCGAGCTGTTGCACCAACGGATCGACGAGTACCGTGATCGCGCCCGCGAGCTCGAGGGCCAGATCGTCGGCCTGCGCAAGGTCAAGGGCGCGACCGACCTCCAGCGCAGCCTGCAACAGAAGCTCGACGACACCGCGACCCGCGGCCAGCAGGCCACCCTCGATCTGGTCCTTGCCCAGGAGGCGCTGATGATGGCCCGGATCCGCTTCCAGGACGCGTTGGCCGAGTTGCCCGAGCAAGACGAGGTCGCGGCCGCGCCCTGACCGGGTCAGCGGCATCCGCGCAGGAGTGATACCCTCGAGTCATGCAGCGGATGCTCTGGTTGCTGGCGGCGGTCGCGGGGGCGGCCGTCGGATGTGGTGGCTCGGTCGGCGGCGGCAAGGACGGCGCGGTCGACGACGGCGACGCCTCGTTGATCGACGCGCCGATCGACAGCCCGAACGATCCGCCGATCGACGCGCGGGTGATCGACGCACCCCAGCCGATCGACGCGACCGTCGACGCCGTCGGCTGCGGCGCCGACCTCCGGCTGGTCGGCGAGCTGATCGACTGGGACTCGACCAACGCCGGCTTCATCGGCGTCGGCGGCGCGGCGTTCACGGTGGTCGGCGACATCACCCGGACCGCGACCACGTCGCCCAACGGCGGCCTGGTCCTGTGCGTGTCGAGCGCGGTCACCAGCCAGGTCGACATCGTCGCCCAGAACTACACCCGCGGCCGACTGGTCGTCGATCCGGCGGTGTTCGCGCCCGTCGGCAGCCGGTTCGAGGCCCGCGGGCTCAAGACCGGCATGGACGCGGTCAACCAGTTCATGGAGTTCGGCCAGCCGTTCAACATCGGCTTCGCCCACATCCTGGTCTACAAGATCGGCGCGCCGATCCCGCTGGCGCTGTCGCCGGCGATCAACCCGCCGCAGCTCAGCTTCGTCAGCGACGGGCCCAACGACATCAGCTGGTCGGCCGGCGACACCGGCACGTTCACGCTGTTCCCCAACCGGCCGATCTCCGGCGACCTGACACTGACGTCGACTGCGACCTTCACCGGGCCGACGACGATCTCGCTCGCCGGCGGCCGGTTCACGATCGTCGTCATCCGCTGAGCGAGCGTGAGGTCCATGGTGCGTACCCCCTGGTTCCTGGCAATGGTGATGGCGCTGGCCGCCGGCTGCAGCGACGACGAGACGGTGCCGCCGACGCCGATCGACGCCCGGATCATCGACGCCGCGATCGACGCCCGGATCATCGACGCCGCGATCGACGCGCCCTTGACCGGGTGCGCGGCCGACGGCCTCCTGACACTGACCGGCGAGTACATCGACTGGGACTCGACCCTCGCCGCGTTCGATGGCGTCGAGAACACGCGGTGGACCGTGGTCAGTCCGGCCGGCGGACGGGTGGCGAACGGCGCGCCCAACGGCCGGATCATCCTCTGCATCGACCCCGCGGCCACCAGCCAGATCGACCTGGTCCAGACCGCGCCGGGCGAGTACCTGCCGGGCCGCTTCGTCGCCGATCCGGCGGTGTTCACGCCGGCCGGCACCACGTTCTCGATCCGCGGCCTGAAGACCGCGATGACCGCGGCCCAGTTCACCGAGTTCGGCGTGACCTACGACGCCAGCGCCGCCCAGGTGCTGGTCTACAAGCTCGGCGCGCCGGTGCCGCTGACGCTGGTGCCGGCCACCACCCCGGCCCAGCGCAGCTTCGTCAGCGACGGCGATGACGACATCACCTGGACCGAGGGCGCGACCGGGACGCTGACCCTGTTCCCCAACCGGCCGATCGGCGCCGGCACCGCGACCTTGACGTCGACGTCGGCCTTCACCGGGCCGACCACGCTGCCGCTCGCCGCCGGCCGCTTCACCTTCGTCGTCATTCGCTGACGGCTACGCGGGTGGCGCGAGATCGACGCTGTCGTAGAGTTCCTCGAGAGGGATCTCGAGGTCGAGGACCTTGACCGCGCCGCCGGTGTGTTCAGACAGGGTCCAGGTCCCATCGGCGTTGCGCTGCTGACGCTCCACCAGGCGACGGCGCGAGTCGATGAGCAGGATCAGCTCGACCGAGGCCCGGTGGCGGTAGTGCGCGACCTTGGCGCCGCGGTCGTACTCCTCGGTCCCCTCGCTCAAGACCTCGATGATGACCCGCGGGTTGAGCAGGGTCACCGGTCGGGTGGGCGCAAAGACTGGCTCGCCGCAGACGATGGTCAGGTCGGGGTAGCAGTAGAGCCCGGTCTCGTCGAGCCGGACCCGGAGATCGGCGTTGCGCACCTGGCACGGGCCGTCGCCCAGCGCGCGAACAGCGCCCCGATTGCGTTGACCTGGATCCGGTCGTGGGCATCGAGACCCCCGACATCGCCACGACCTCGCCGTTGACGTACTCGTGCTTGCCGTCGTGGGTGCGATCGTACTCGAGGTACTCGGCCTCGGTCATGAGACCAATGGTGGCTGGACGCGACACCGGGAGATTCTAGCACGCACGTCGCGACGGCCCGCGCGCCGTTCTCAGGCGGTGGCGCGCTCGAGCTCGACCGGATCGTGGGCCGAGACGATCGTGACCTCGGGGTGCTCGGCGTGGAGCCGGCGCAAGGTCGCCGCCGAGGCGTGGCGGGCCGCGCGATCCTGCTGGACCACGCCCTGGAACACCCGCAGCCCGATCGGGCCGTCGGCGGCGTCGATCAGCTCGCGGTGGTGGAAGTACGCGTCGCCGGCGTGGACCAGCCAGCCGTCGCTGGTCGCGACCGCGATCGCGGAGTGGCCGCGGGTGTGGCCGTGCAGCGGGATCAGCGCGACGTCGGCGTCGACCCCGGCCAGCTTGCGCACCGCCGGCAGCCCGAGCCAGGTGTCGCCGTCCTCGGCGCAGGCCGACCAGCGCGGCCCGTGGGCCCACTGGTGCGGCAGGTAGCGGCTGCGCTCCTTGCGCGACGCCCGGCGCTGGGCGGCGTCGAGCTCGCGGCGGTGGAGGTGGACGGTCGCGGTCGGGAAGTCGGGCAGGCCGCCGGCGTGATCGACGTCGAGGTGGGTGACGACGACGTGGCGGACGTCGGTGGCGGCGAAGCCCATGGCCACGAGCTGGCGGACCACACAGGCCCCGACGTCGAGCCGGGGCGCGACCAGGGCGCGGAAGGCGCGCGGCAACATCGACGGCCGCTCGCACTCCTGGGTGCCGAACCCGGTGTCGACCACGATCAGGCCGTCCTTCGCGGTCTCGATCACCAGGCAGTGGCAGACCATCGTGCCGCGGCCGAGGCCCCGGCCGTTGCCGATCAAGCGTCCGAGCGCCGGACACATCGTGCCGGCGTCGAGGTGGTGGATGATCATGGAGGATCGATCGCCAAGGCTCGCTACCGCACGCCGAGGTCGGGCGCCGCCTGGCCGCGCTCGGCGAACGTGCCGTCCTGCTGGTAGCGCTTGCGCTGCAATAGGTTCAGCGTGACCCGCGATCGCCAGCCGAGGTAGCTGCGCGCGAACAGCTTGCCCTGGACCGGATCGAGGTACGGGTTCTTGAGCCCGCCGACCGCGACGATCGCGAGCACCTGCTCGGCGACGCTGACCGGGCAGCCCTCGAGCCGCAGGTGGCTCGCGTTGCGGGTCAGCGCGGCCTTGGCGGTGGTCACCGCGAGCTTCTTGAAGATGTCCTCGTGGTGGGCGTGGTGGGGATCGAGCGTGCTGCGATCCTTGTAGGTCGACTTGATCTGCACCAGCTTGCCCTGGAGCTGGCCCTTCCACTCGGCGCAGTCGCCGATGAAGATCACCTTCTCGCCGGGCCCGGCCGCGATCGGGCCCTGGTACTTCCCGAACACCACGTGCATGCGCGGCAGCTTGGCGTCGCACTGCTTGTCGTAGACCCGGAGGATCTCGATGGCCTCCTCGATCGCGCCCGGGCAGCCGCCCCAGCAGTAGTCGGAGTGCTCGGGCTCGGGCGGCGGGCCGGCGTAGGCGGTGATGCTGGTGCCCTCGAAGTACTTCTCGACCCGGATGAGGCCGACCTTGAAGCCCTTGGCCCGGACCTTGGCCTCCGCGAGCGTCACGTCACCGGTGATCTTGATCTTCGCGAGGTCGGTGGTGCCGAAGCCGTAGTCCTCGGCCAGCCGCAGGTGATCGATCGAGCGCGGCTCGAGGCCGATGATCGCCGCGCACACCGCGTCGAACGCGAGCTGGCTGTTGCCCATGATGATGAGGCCGAGCGGAAACGGGGTCGGCGTCAGCATCCGGCCCTCGCCGGCGATGATGCCGTCGATGGCGATGAACTGCGGCTGGATGATGTGCTGGAGGTCCGCGATCTTCTCGTTGAGCTTGTGGTCGTGATCAATCAGCCGGTGGCGGTCGTCCTGGATGCCGATGTAGTTCTTCATCGAGAACGTGACGGTGGTCCACGGGTGGGCCTTGAACTTCGGCATGTTCACGAAGAAGTCGGCGCGGGCGACCGGCTCGGGCGTGAACAGGTAGTCGCGCAGCCGCTGCGGGTGGGAGAGCGGGATCTCGACCTGCTGCTCCTCCTCGAAGTAGTAGCGCTTGGCGCCCGGCACGCGCGCGACCATGGCCTCCCAGCCCGACTCCTTGAACGCCAGCCGGGTCGGCACCGTGATGCCGCAGCGCTCGCCGACCGCCAGCTCGGTCATGTGATCGCCGCCGACGTCGCGCAGCGCGCCGAGCATGGCCTCGCCGCACTCGGGCCGGGTGAAGGCGTACGGGAACATCTCGCCCGCGGCGACCAGGTTGGGCTTGACCAGGGTCCGGCCCGACGGCTTGCAGCCGAGCTCCTCGAGGCCCTCGCGGTAGATCCGGCGCAAGGTCGCCACGTCGTAGTCCTTGCAGGCGCGGATGATGACCTGGGGCGCAGCCGGGATACGCATGGCGCGAGTCTACCCCGGCGAGCCGAGCAGGGCCCGGCTCGCTCGAT
>JAYVSF010000701.1:0-9156 GCA_043775605.1 Myxococcales bacterium | reverse complement strand
CTCGTCGGCGATCGACGGCGTCCGCGACACCTCGGCGTCGACCACCTGCGCGAGATCGATGGTCGCCGACAGGTCGATCGCGAGCCAGCTCGAGATCGGGACCTGCCACGCCGCGTGGGTGTCGGCGCGCAGCCCGAACGTCTCGCTGCCGGCGGACTCACCGTCGGCGCGCGACCGGGTGTGGACCGCGCCCATGCCGGCGCCGAACCCGACCGTCAGCCGGGTCCGACCGAGCCCGACCGGCACGTCGCCGCCGAACAGCACGTCCTCGGCCTGGCGCTCGGCCCAGGACCACATCCGCGGGCCGTCGGTCACCGCCGCGAACCGCGCGCGGGCCGACGCGCAGATCCGGCCGAGCGGCACGCAGACCCCGACCACCGCCCCGGTCCAGCGGGTCTGGTCGTCGGCGAACGAGCTCTCGAGCGCCGCGAACCCCTGCAGCCCGCCGGACCGCATCACCGGCCGCGGCCGCACCGTCGATGACAGGGTCGCGGGCCCGCGCGCCGCGGGCGGAGCGACGTCCGCAGGCGACGGCGCTGCCAGCGGGGCCAGGGCGTCCAGCTCGAGCAGCGGCTCCTCGAGATCGGTCCGACTCCACGACTCGATCACCGCCGCCGCGGTCTCCGGCGCCGTCACGATCCGCTCCTCGACCACCTCGGTGACCCGGACCACGGCGATGGCCGCGCCGCGCCGCTCGAGGCGGGCGTGGACCACCGGGCAGCTCGCGGTGGCCGCCGCCGGGTCGCGCTCGGCCAGCAGCCGGCGTACCGTCGCCACCAGGGCCGGGTCGCCAGTGACCTCGATCGCGACCTCGCACGGCCCGGCCGCGGCCGCCCGCGCCGCGAGGAGCGTGACCGACAGCGCGAGCGCCCGGAACGAGGCCGCCATCACATGGAGTGAGTACCCGGAGGTGGTCCAGGCCTTCGCCACGATCGGTCGTGCGGTCGATCGGTCGCGCCCAGGCGACCGGGTTGCGGCCCAGCGATGAGGGGCGCGCCCCGCGGATCGTGGTAAGCGTGCGCGAACGCTGACCGATGCGGCCCGCACTCGCCCGAGCGAAGGCTTCCGCCCGGGCCGGCCACTAGGTCACGGCGTACCCTGTCATGAGGACTCGATGAATCTGCCACTCAGAGGCGCGATCGCCGGCTTCGGCTTCATCGCCGAACGCGGCCACTTGCCGGCGTATCTCGCCCATCCGGACCGCTTCGCGATCACCGCCGTCGCCGATATTTGTGCGGCGCGTCGCGAGCTGGCCCACCAGCGCCTGCCTGGGGCCCGCATCTACGCGCGGGTCGACGAGCTGCTCGCGGCCGAGGGCACCCGCCTCGACTTCCTCGACGTCGCCACGCCGCCCAGCGACCACGCCGCCAGCTGTCACGCCGCCCTCGATCACGGCCTCCACGTGCTGTGCGAGAAGCCGCTGACCACCACCGTGGCCGAGGCCCGGGCCGTCCTCGCCCACGCGGTCGCGGCCCGCCGGGTGATCTTCCCCGGCCACAACTACCGCCACGCGCCGGTGATCAAGCGGGTCCGCGAGCTGCTCGACGCCGGCCGTATCGGCGACGTCCACCTGGTCACGCTCCAGACCTTCCGCACCACCCACGCCAAGGGCGTGACCGAGTGGCAGACCGACTGGCGCCGGGCGCGGGCCTACTCGGGCGGCGGCATCGCCATGGACCACGGCAGCCACTCCTTCTACCTGGCGTTCGACTGGCTGGGCTCGTACCCGACCGCGGTGACCGCCCACGTCGAGCACCGCGACGGCCTCGACACCGAGGACGGCTTCACCTGCACGGCCACGTTCCCGACCGGCGTCGCCATCGCCAACCTCACCTGGAACGCGGGGGTCCGCAAGGTCATGTACTCGCTGCATGGCCGCGACGGCGCGATCACGGTCGAGGACGATGACGTCCAGCTCGCGCTGCGCGCCACCGGCGAGGTCGAACGCTTCTCGGCGGCGTCGAACTGGATGGACGCGTCGCACGCGACCTGGTTCGCCACCATGCACGCCGAGTTCCTCGCGGCGATCGCCGCCGAGGACCACGTCGGGCGCCACGCCCTCGACGCGCTGCGTTCGATCGAGCTGATCGAGACCAGCTACGGCTCGGCCCGAGCCGGCAGCCGGACCATGGCGATGCCCGCGCCCGCGGCGACGCCCTGGCTGGGCCGAGCCATGGCGGCAGGCTGAACCGCGGCTCGTGGCGACCCGGACCCTCGCCGACACCTACGCCCGCTGGGTCGATCGCCATCGCCATCGGATCCTGCTCGGCTCGCTCGCGATCGCGGTGCTCGCCGGCTGGCTGGCCTCGCGGCTGCCGATCGAGGCCGACCTGTCCTACCTGCTACCGCCGTCGGCGCGGTCGGTGCGCGATCTGCGGGCGATCGAGCAGCGGGCCCGGGTCCTCGGCACCGTGATGGTCGCGGTGGTGAGCGACGATCCGGCGCAGCGCGCGCGCGCGGCCGCGACCCTGCGCGACCGGTTGGCCGCGCTGCCGCCGGGGATGATCTCGAGCGTGACCTTCGACGACGGCGTGGCCCGGCGGTTCGCCTGGGACCACCGCTGGCTGGCGGTCTCGGTCGCCGACCTGACCCGGGTCCGCGACGCGGTCCGGACCCAGTTCGACGACGCCAAGCTGCGGGCCAACCCCCTGTACGTCGACCTCGACGACCCGCCAGCCGCGGGCCCGAGCGCGGGCGCGAACGACCTCCAGCGGCTGCGCGACCGCCTGCACGACGCCGAGCGGGCCCACGATCAGCCCGGCGAGCTGGTGTCGAAGGACGGCCGGGTCCAGCTCCTGGTCGTGCGCACCGGCCACCCGGCGGGCGACATCGACCGCGACCATCGCCTGCTGGCCGCGATCGCCGCGAGCATCGCCAGCGTCCGGCCGACGGCGCCCGGGGTCGACATCGGCATGGCCGGCGACGTCGTCCTGGCGGTCGCCGAGCACGACGCGATCCTCGACGGCATGCTGCTGGCGATCGGGGCGACGGTGGGCCTGGTCCTGCTGGCGCTGCTGCTCTACCACCGGTCGGTGCTCGCGGTCCTCGCGCTGTCATGGGCGCTCACGGTGGGCGCGCTGGTGACGTTCGCCTTCGCCCGCCTCGCCGTCGGCCACCTCAACCTCGCGACCGCGTTCCTGTCGTCGATCGTCATCGGCAACGGCATCAACTTCGGGATCATCCTGCTGGCCCGCTACCAGGAGGAGCGCCGGGCCGGCCGCGACGGGCTCGAGGCCCTGGCGGCGGCGATCGCCGGCTCCGTCGCCGGCACCCTCGCCGCGGTGCTGACCGCCGCGGTCGCCTACGGCTCGCTGACCCTGACCGCGTTCCGCGGCTTCCGCGACTTCGGCTTCATCGCCGGGGTCGGGATCCTGGCCTGCTGGGTCGCGGCCTACACCGTCCTGCCCGCGCTGATCGCGGTCGCCGCCCACCGCAACCGTCGGCCCAGCCACCGCGCGCCGGCGATCGGGCGCCTGCTGGTCGGCCTGGCGCCGCGCCGACCGCGGGTCCGGCTGGTCGCCATGATGCTCATCACCATCACCGCCGGCTCGCTGAGCTGGCGCTACCTCGCCGGCGATCCCTACGAGTCCAACTTCCGCCACCTGCGGTCGCACAGCCCGGCCATCGACGAGGAGGGCCGCTGGATGCGGACCGTCGACCACGGCTTCGGCCAGGGCATCTCGGGCGGCTTCGTGATCGCGACCGCCGATCGCGCGACCGCGTCGTCGCTGGCGACCCGGCTGCGCGCGCTCGACCACGCCAAGCCGGCGATCCACAAGCTGTTCACCCGGGTCAGCTCGCTCGACGACGTCGTCCCCGTCGACCAGCCGGCGCGGCTGGCGCTCCTGGCCGAGCTGCGCGACCTGCTGTCCGACGACGCGATCGATCAGCTCGAGCCCGCGGACCAGGCCGACGCCCGCGCGCTGCGCCCGCCCGCCGACCTCGCCGCCGTGCGCGACCAGGACGTCCCCGACGACCTGGCCTGGCCCTACACCGAGGCCGACGGCACCCGCGGCCGGATCGTCCTCGCGATGGCCGGCTGGAGCTACGACGACTGGGACGCGCACGAGATCGTCCGGTTCGCGCGCGACGTCCGCGCCCTCGACCTCGGCCCCGGCGTGCTGCTCGGCGGCTCGTCGTTCGTGTTCGCTGACATGCTCGACCTGGTCGACCGCGACGGCCCGATCGCGACCCTGGCCTCGGCGCTGGGCGCGGTCCTGGTCGTGCTCGTGATCGTCGGCCACCGCCGGCACGGGCTGATCACGCTGGCGTGCGGCGCCACCGGCACGCTGGCGATGCTGGCCCTGGCCTCGGCCGCCGGCCTGCGGGTCAACTTCCTCGACTTCGTCGCCCTGCCGATCACGATCGGCATCGGCATCGACTACGCCGCCAACCTCGCCGCCCGCGATCGCCACGAGCCGACGCTGTCGGCGGGCGCGCTCCTGGCCGGCACCGGCAGCGCGGTGCTGCTGTGCTCGTTCACCACGATCGTCGGCTACGGCTCGCTGCTGCTGTCGCGCAACCAGGGCATCCGCTCGTTCGGCGCCGCCGCGATCCTCGGCGAGGGCACCTGCCTCACCGCCGCCCTCCTGTTCGCGCCCGCGCTGCTGGTCCTGTTCCGCCCCGCCCGCCGCTGACGGCGCGGCTTCACGATGTCTTCATCGACGCCGGCCCTGCCCGATCGCCGCCGCGCTGCTAGCCTGGCGCTCGGGAGCCCGCCATGAGCCACGTCTGCCCGCGCGTCCTCGCGTCCATCTGCACCCTCGGCCTCGCGTCGGTCGTCGCCCTTGGAGCCGGGGCCTGCGCCCACAGCGGCCACCCCGCCGCCATGGCCCGGACCGAACCCGCCGCGGCGGACCACGACGAGGACAACGATCCGAGCGCGCCACCGACCTCCGCGGCCCGGCTCACCCAGGACCAGGCCACCGCGATCGCCCGCGCCAGCTTCCCCGGCGACGTGGTCGAGGCCGAGCTCGAGCGCGAGCACGGCCACCTGATCTACTCGATCGAGATCCGCCCGACCGGTCAGCAGAACGGCGTCAAGGAGGTCAACGTCGACGCGATTGACGGCTCGATCGTGAACGTCGAGGACGAGGACGACGAGGACGACGAGGACGACGCTGACAGCGGCAAGGACGGCGACGGCGACGGCGGCGGCGGCAAGGACTGATCCCGCCGCGCCCTCCGGCCGCTCGCGCCAGCCCGGCGAAGGATCCGCGCCACAGCGGGCACTTACTGGTAGATCAGGCCCCATGCCGCCGCGGCGACCGCCAGTCCAGCTCCCAGCCTTGCCACCGTGGATCGCCGCCGCAGTCACCCTGACCGCGGCGATCGCCAGCGCGTGCAGCGGCAGCGCCGTCAACCCGCCGGCCGGGGTCGACGTCTACGAGAGCACGGCCGCCCACATCAGCGAAGGCGACGCCACCATCGCCGCGCCGCCGGCGACGGTCTACGCCGAGGTCGCCGACTTCAACCGGTGGCCCAGCATCTTCACCGACGTCGCGACCACCGTGATCACCAAGCTCGACGGCGACGACGCCCGGGTGACCTTCATCAAGCTCGACGGCAACCGCGACAACCTCCACTTCCACAACCGACCGGGCGAGCAGACGATCTGGTTCGAGGACACCGGCGGCAGCGCGGTGGTGTGGGCCGAGATCGTCCTGGCGCCCGGCCCCGCGACCGGCACCACCCACGCCCACGCCCGGATCTTCGCCGAGTTGCACGGGCTGACCTCGCTGGTGGTCGCCGGCAGCAAGGTCCGGCAGATGCGGCAGCAGCGGCTCGCCGACACCCTCCACGATCTCCAGGTTCATTTTATCCCGAGCGTAGCCAGCCACAGCAGATGAATCCCGACCGGATTTCAGCGAAGGTCGGGCTCCCGCTCGGACACGTACCGCCGGATCGCGAGGACCTCGCCTGATGAACCCAACGCCCTCGCCAACGCCGCCAACGCCGCCAACGCCGCCACCGAGCGGCGATACGCCGCGGCCACGCAAGTCCAACGTCTACGGTGTCATCGCCTGCCAGGGTGATTCGCTGACCTACGGCGCCCGCGATCCCGACGGCATGAGCTACCCACTCTACCTTGGGCGCATGCTGTCGGTGAAGCACAACCAGACCTGGGTCACCGTCAACTTCGGGATCTCGGGCGAGTGCTGGGCCGAGATCTGGCGCCGCAACTACCACGAGCTCCTGTCGGTGCCCGAGGCCGGCGAGGTCTGCCTGTGGGCCGGCACCAACGACACCTGGAAGGGCCGACCGTTCGAAGAGGTCATGACCGCGTGCGAGGCCGTGCTCGATCAGTGCCGGGCGCTCGGCCGCTTCGTTTACCTCGCGAACCTGCCCGGCAAGCGGGGGTTCGGCGCGCCGCGCGAGCCGTGGGCGATGAACACGATGATCGAGAAGCTCAACGAGGCGTACCGCAAGATCGCGGATGAGCGCCGGCTGTCGCTGGTCGACCTGACGGGGTTGCCGGTCGAGCACTTCGTCGACGGCATCCACCTGAGCCAGGCCGGCAACAAGTGGGTCGCGGAGCGGTTCTGCGCCGCGATCGAGGCTCGGCGCTGACCATGCCGAGGTCGGCGTCATGATCCTCGCCGTGATCGGGACCCGACCCGAGGTCGTCAAGATGGCGCCGGTGATCCACGCGCTGCGCCGACGCGGGCTGGCGGTCGCGGTGGTCGCCACCGGCCAGCACCACGACGTCCGGATGATGGGCTCGTTCCTCGACAGCTTCGACCTCGGGGTCGATCACCGGCTGACCCTCGAGCGCCGCGATCTGCTGGGCAGCTTCGTCGACATCCTGACCGCGCTGGCCGGCGTGTTCGGCCAGGTCGCGCCCCGGCTGGCGCTGGCGGTCGGCGACACCACGACCGTGCTGGCGACCGCGCTCGCCGCCCGCAAGAGCGGCGTCGCCTTCGGTCACGTCGAGGCCGGCCTGCGCGCGTTCTCCCGCGAGCTGCCCGAGGAGGAGCACCGGATCTGCGCCGACGCCATCGCCGATCTGCTGTTCGCGCCGACCCAGGTCGCCGCCGACAACCTGGCCCGCGAGCAGGTCAACGGCAGGGTGCTCCTCACCGGCAACCCGATCCTCGACGCGCTGATGACCCACCCGCCGGCCACGGTCCCGCTCGATCGGCGGGCCGGGATCCTGGTGACCCTCCACCGCCAGGAGACCGTCGACGAGCCGGCCGGCCTGGCCCGGGTGCTCGAGGCCCTGCGCGTGCTCGCCGGCCGCGGCCCGGTCGAGTGGCCGATGCACCCGCGGACCACGACCAAGGTGCGCGAGCACGGGCTCGAGGTCCCGTCGGCGATCCGGGTCAGCGAGCCGATCGGCCACGTCGAGTTCCTCGCCCGCCTGGCCGCGGCGCGGATCGTGGTGACCGACTCCGGCGGCGTGCAGGAGGAGGCGGCGATCCTCGGCACCCCGTGCGTGTGCGTGCGCGAGTGCACCGAGCGGCCGGAAACCATCGCGGCCGGGGTCGGGCTCCTGGCCGGCACCAGCACCGCCGGCATCCTCGGCGCGGTGCGCGAGATCGAGGCCGGCTGGGCCCGCTTCGCCCGGCCGGTCCCACACCTGTACGGCGACGGTCGCGCCGGCGACACGATCGCGGCCGCGTGCGCGGCGCTGCTCGCCGACCGGGCCGCGCGCCCGCGACGGGCGACAGGGGGCTGAGGTGCGGATCTGCCTGGTCGTGCCCTACGATCTCGCCGAGCAGGGCGGCGTGAAGCGGCACGCGTTCCAGCTCGCGGCCGCGCTGCGCCGGCTCGGCGACGAGGTCGCGGTGATGGGCGCGTCGAGCACGACGGCGGCCGAGCCCGAGGTCCAGGTCTTCGGCGGCATCCTCAACATCCGCTCGAACGGCTCCGACAACCGGCTGGCGATGCTGACCCCGCCGTGGCGGATCCGGCGCTGGCTGCAGGACCAGGCCTTCGACGTCATCCACGTCCACGAGCCGCTGTGCCCGCTGCTGTCGCCGTGGGCCGCGGTGTTCGCCGGCCCGGCCGCGCTGGTCGGCACCTTCCACGCCTTCGCCGAGGCAGAGGCGCTGACCCCGCGCCTCTTGCGCCGGTGCAGCGCGCCGCTGGTCTTGCCCCGGTTCGATCGTGCGATCGCGGTGTCGGCGCCGGCCGCGGCCTACGCCCGCTACGTCTGGAAGCGCGAGCTGGCGATCATCCCCAACGGCATCGCCACCGACATCTTCTACCCGGCGTCAGCGACGACGGCGCCGACGCCGGCGATCGACGGGCCAATCCGCCTGCTGTTCGTCGGTCACTGGCGCGACGAGCGCAAGGGCCTGCCCGACCTGCTGGCCGCGTTCGCCGCGGTCCGCGCGCGCGGCCTCGACGTCACCCTCGACGTCGTCGGCAGCGGTCCCGCGGGCGTGGCCCCGCCCGAGCTGCCCGGCGTCCGCTTCCTCGGGCCGGTGGCCGACGCCGCCGCGATCGCCGACCACCTGCGAGCCTGCGACGTGTTCGTCGCCCCGTCGCGCGGCCAGGAGTCGTTCGGCATCGTCCTGCTCGAGGCGATGGCCACCGGCCGCGCGATCGTCTGCGCTGACATCGCCGGCTACCGGGAGGTGGTCGGCAGCGCCAACGCCCGGCTGGTCCCGCCCGGCTCGGTCGACGCGCTGGCGTCCGCGATCGCCAACCTGGCCGGCAGCCCCGCGCAGCGCCGGGCGATGGCCGCCGCTAACCTGGTCCGCGCCGATCAGTTCGCGTGGTCGACGCTGGTCCACCGGGTGCGGGCCGAGTACCTCGCCGCCCTGGCCCGGCGCGGCGCCGGCCTGCGGCTGGCATCATGAGCACCGTGCAGGACGTCTACTTCGCTTACGCGCTGCTCGGCGTGATCGTGGTGACCGGTCTCGGCTACGCAGTGCGCGTGGTCATCAGCCCGATGGCCGACAGCGAGAGGGCCCAGCGCATCGGCGGCACCTGGCTGGTCGGCAAGCCGCTGATGAACTGGACCTACTGGGCGATCGACCCCGTGGCCCGCGGCTTCGCCCGGCTCGGCATCAGCGCCAACGTGCTGACCTGGGCCTCGCTCGTCCTCGGGCTCTGTGCCGGGGGCGCGCTGGCCACCGGCTGGTTCGGCCTGGCCTGCCTGCTGGCGACCCTGTCGACCATCGGCGACATCTTCGACGGCCAGGTCGC
>JAYVSF010000700.1:0-6834 GCA_043775605.1 Myxococcales bacterium | reverse complement strand
CGAGACGCCGCGCCGACCGCGCCGACCCCGCAGACCGCCGACGACTTCGTGATCGACAACCTGCACAAGGAGCGCGACAAGACGCCGTGCGATCAGGCGCTGGTCAAGAAGCTGGTGAAGGAGCTCAACCGCCAGAAGAAGTTCGCGATCGCCGTCGACGACGCCCAGGCCCACCTCGCGCGCTGCGATGACTACCCGAAGCTGCGCTGGGATCTGCTGTACGCGCTGCAGCAGCTCGGCCGCTTCCCCGAGGCGATCAAGCAAGAGACGTTGCTGCTCACCCGCGATCCCTACGACAGCGACTTCTGGTGGTGGCGCGGCGAGGATCGCGGCAAGAGCCAGCAGCCGGCGCTGGCGCTGGCCGACTACCGGCAGTCGTTCGCCAACAGCCAGGACTCCCGCCACGCGCGCTTCGCCGCCGCCCGCATCCTCGACGTCGTCGACGCCGCGCAGCGACCGTGCGAGGGCGTGGCCGCGCTCCACTTCTTCGTCGACGTCCAGGGCGGCGAGCTGGGCGCCGCGCTCACCGATCAGGCCGCCACCCTCGATCGCACCGGTGGCTGTGTGGCGCGGCTCGGCACCGGCAACCACGCGCTGCCCAGCCTGGCCAAGGGCCCGGCCCGGGTCAAGGCTTCGGTCGGCGGCGTGGTCGGCACCTTCCAGCTCGACGAGCGCTGCGGCACCACCGTGCTCACCGCCGACTTCGCGGCCCGGGCCCGGGTCGCGCCGACGCCGGGGCCGACCCTCGACACCATCGCGCTCGGCGCGATCCGCGCCGGCGCCGCGGCGACCGCCGGCTTCGAGCTCGGCGACGCCCGGGCGCCCGCGGTCGAGGTCGCGATCGTCGACAGCCTGCCCGATCAGCTCGACGGTGTGATCGGCCTGTCGCTGCTGTGGCAGTTCGACCTCGAGCGCCGCGACGACGGCGGCCTCACGCTGGTCGGCAAGTAACCGCCAGCTACTCGGTCACGACGTCGTGAGGGTACGCCGGAGATGATCGACCAGCTTGGCCGACAGCCCGCGCACCGCGTTGGCGACGGTGTCGCGCCGGAGCTGGGGCAGGTACGCGAGGTTGTAGCCCTTGCGCTTCACCTGCATCATCGCGCCGCCCGACAGGAACGACAGCATCTTGCCGCGCTGATCGGAGATCGTGAGGCGGAGCATGGCCTCGACCTCGATCACGCCGCCGTGGGTCTTGGTGTCGAGGCGGACGATGCTGATGTCGATCTGGCACGACGTCAGGCTGCGCTTCTTGGCATCGTCGGCGTCGGCGGTGAGCAACGACGCGGCGGTGACCTCATCGAGCAGCGTGTCGCGCAGCACCTGCTCGTGGGCCTTGCGGGCCTTGGGGTCGGCCTTGCCCGGCGACTCGTCGGTGGTCGAGCGGACCCGGACGAAGATCTTGGCCTTGGTCGACGCGACCTTGCCTGGCGTGGTGGCCGCGGTGACCACGACCTTCTCGGGCGGCAGGCCGTTGGCCTTGTTGACCAGCGCCAGCGCCGCCGCTGCCTGCTGGCGCACGCTGGCGTCCGCGTCCTCGGCCGCCGCCTGTCGGAGCGCGGGCGCCGCCGCCTTGTGGCGCAGCTTGCCGAGGCCGACGGCGGCGATGCCCCGGACCTTCGCGCTGGGATCCGTCAGCGCGATCACCAGGGCCCGCAGCGCGGCCTTGTCCTCGATGCGGGCCAGGGACGACACCGCCGCGATCCGCTCTTTCTCGTCGTGGCTGCCGGCCAGGGTCGCGGTCAGCTCGCCGATCCGATCCTCGGCGCGGGCGGCCGGGACCTGACCGAGGGCGAGCAGCCCGAGCAAGACGTAGCCGACGAGCCGAGACGTACGACGGACAGCCATGGCCTGAGCCGATTAGGCGTGACCACGATCGACGAGTCAATTCGATTCGCACCGGCCGCGTACGGGTCCTCACGATCTCGCGCGTCACCGCTCCCGGGAGCGAGGTGGTCGTTGTACCGTCGAGCCGTGGCACGAACCGGGCGCGCAACCCACGCGATGCGGCACGCAGACGACGCGCGTCGACAGTGGGAGCGTCACCCACATCGACGATCTCCGAGCGCGCGAGGGTGCGCGTGAGCGGACCGTCGGTCTCGCCCGCGCTGCAGCTGGGCACCGCGGTCGGAGCGTTCGGCGCGGCCGCGGTGATCGCGTGGCTGCGGTTCACGGGACCGGTGCCGATGCCGCCGCGATCGGTGCTGGCGGTGGCCTCGACGGTTCAGTCGGGCGCGACCCTGGCCGCCGCCACCGAGAGCGAGGGCGCGTGGCGTTCGGTGCTCGCTCGCGACGCGCGCGAGGCGGGCCTGCCGGCGCCGAGCGCCGAGCAGATGGGCGCCAAGCTGGTCTATCGCGCGGACGAGACCTCGCAGCGGCTCGCGCCCGGCGAGGTCCCGCTCGAGGTCGCCGGGCTGCGGCTCACCGTACTGGTCAAGAAGGACGACGACGGCCCTGGCCAGTTGCTGGTGCTGAGCATCGCCAACCTCGCCGATCACGATCTCGCGTACCGGGTGGTCGCGCATCCGCAGCCGGGTGGCGCCGGGTGCAACGCGCGCACGCTGCTGCCGCACGACGCGATGGTGGTGCGGCGGCAGTCGTCGGTGGAGCGCAGCGAGTGTGGCTACACCAGCGGCATGGCGCTGAAGATCGATCGGGTCGAGTCGGTCGAGGTCGACGGCCTCCAGAGCGTCTACCTGTCGCGGGTCTCGCCGAACGCCGTGGGCGGCGACCTGCTCCACGCCAAGGCCCACCGGCCGCACCTGCCAGCCGGCATGGCCACGTGCAACCTGGCCATGTCGCAGCTCCTGCGCAGCGCGCTCGAGGATCACTCGGTGAGCTGGCGAGATCTGGTCGACTTCTACGCTCGCCACCCGTGTGACTCGTACCGGTTTCCCATGGAATATCGAGCGTTTGAAAAGTCGGGAGAGCGGCCGCTGCCGGCCGTGACCGAGTGACGCGGCGGTGATCGTCGAGGTTCCGCACGGTTAGGCTTGCGCGGGTGCCATGGAGTCGCTAGCCTGACTTCAGATTCCGCGGAGTTACGTCGCTGTGACCAAGTCCGAGCTGATCGAGAAGATCTCCGAGAGCCTGAAGCTCCCCGCTGGCAAGGCCGAGCTGATCGTCAACTGCGTCTTCGACTCGATGGTCAGCGCGCTCGAGCGCGGCGAAGGCATCGAGATCCGTGGGCTCGGCAGCTTCACGGTGCGCGAGTACAAGGCCTACGAGGGCCGTAACCCGCGCACCGGCGAGACCGTGCACGTCGCGCCCAAGCGGCTGCCGTTCTTCAAGGTCGGCAAGGACTTGCGCGAGCGGGTCAACGCCGCCGCGGGCACGCCGCTGCCGGCCGACGGCTCGCCCGATCACGACGACGAGGTCGCCGGGGATCCCGAGCTCGACGACGCCGGCGACGAGTAGGCGAGGGCACTATCCTCGCCGGACGATCGTCCCGGCCTCGCCATCGAGCTCGAGCCAGTCGCCGTCGGCGATCGCGGCGGTGAGCCCCGGGCAGCCGACCACGCACGGGATGCCGAGCTCGCGCGCCATCGCCGCGCCGTGATCGAGGATCGAGCCGTGCTCGCAGGCGATCGCGGCGGCGCCCTCGAGCACGATCGCCAGCGCCGGCGTGACCGCGGCGGTCACCACGATCGCACCACGCGGGACCAGGGTCGCCTCGGCGAGCTGGCCGACCCGGTGGGCGGGCCCGGCGGCGCGCGGGCCGACGCCGACGCCCTGCCAGCGATCGCCGGGTGCTGGCGGCGCGTCGTCGAGCGACAGCGGCATGTCCCACGCGGCGGCGCGCGCGGCGGCGGCGCGGGCGGCGGTGGCGCGGCCCCGGCTTCGCTCGGGATCGAGCGGCGCGCCTTCGAGGATCTCCTCGAGCGGCAGCCAGGCGATGTCGTCGGGATCGACCCCGTGCGCGGCGGCGTGACCGCGCAGCGCGTGGCGGACCACGGCCTGGGCTCGCGCGAACAGGCGATCGTCCTGCTCGGCGAGATCGGCGGCGGCGGTGGCGAGCGCGATCTCGGCGAGCAGCCCCGGTGGCGGCGGTGGCGGCGGTGCGGCCGGCGGGCGGGCACGGGCGCGGGCCAGGGCCTGATCGATCAGCGCCGGCTGCTCGGCGAGGGTCGGCGCGGCGACGTCCCAGGCCAGGGCCTGCTCGCCGATCTCATCGAGGAGGCCGGCGCGATCGAGCTCGCCGCGGGCGGCCCGCGCCAGCGCCGCGACCAGCGACGACGGCCGGCTCGGGGCCAGGGCCGCGGCGTGGACAGCGGCGGCGGCCGGGCTGTCGCCGCGCTCGATCAGGCGCGTGAACAGCACCCCGCGCGCGACGGCGATCAGCGGCCCGAGCTCGCCGGTGAGCACCCGGTAGGCCGCGAGGTAGGCGTCGACCGCGGCCCGTGGGCTCGGCGCGGGCGCGGCCAGCAGCGCCTCGATCGTCCGCGCCAGCGTCGCGAAGCGTGCCTCGAGCTCGGCGGCGCTGACCGGTGGCAGCGGCGGTGGCGGCGCGGGCTCGCGCGGGGCGCTGTAGAGGTGGCCCGCGATCACCGCGAGGTGGAACGGCGCGCTGCCGTCGGCCTCGATCCGCTCGCACAGGCCGGCCTGCGCCGGCGACAGCGGATCGGGGTTGTGGGTGGCGTCGCGGCGCCAGCGTCGGGGCCGGGCCCGCAGCAGCGCGAGCAGCGCCGGTGGCGGCGGCAGGCGGCGCGGGCGTGCCGGCGGGTGGACGATGGCGCGGGCCTGGACCACGGCCACGTGCTCACCGTCGACGATCAGCTCGACGTCGGCGCCGGCCGGCGCCGCGATCGCGCGCTCGGCAGCGAGAGCCAGCGCGATCACCGGCGCCCACGACCCGGCCGGCTGCGCGCGCGGGCCGCGGACCAGCGGGCCGCTGCCGTCGTCGAGCCACAGCTCGTCGGCGGTGGGCCGACCCGGCGGGCGGGTGTAGATCACGATCCGCTGTCCCGGCGCGCGCCGCTGGACGATCACCGCCGGCGGCCGGGCGTCGCCGCGAGCGTACGCGACCACCAGCGGGGTCAGGGCCGCGGCCCACACCGCGCGGATCGCGGGCCAGACGTCGTCGGGCGCAACTCCAAGCTCCGACCGGCCGACGCCCGCGCCCGCGCGATCCGGTCGATCCTCGATCGCCAGCGACGAGCGGACCGCGAGCTCACCACCGAGCACGCGGGCCTGATCGATGACCGCGTCGACCAGCGCCGGCGGTAGCTCGGCATCGCGCGCGGCCGCGGCCCAGCCCGCCAGGGTGTGGCCGACGTCGTCGAGCGCTGGCGTCACGGCCGCGCCCTCGGTGAGCGCGGCGAATGCCGCGCCGGTGACGACGAAGCCCGCGGGCACCGGCAGGCCGGCGGCGATCAATCGGGCCAAACCGGCCGCCTTGCCGCCGACGTCGCTCGCGGTCGCCGCACCGGCGTCGGCGAGCGCGATCACGGCCGGGTGCGCGTCCACCGCCGATCTATACCGCATGGCTTCCTGCGCCGTCGCGCGATGCCACGGCGCGCGCCTGCTACCCTGGCCGGGTGTCCTCGCGCGCCACCGCCGCCGTCGTCGTTGTCGCGCTCGCGCTCGGGCTCGCGCTGGCCGGATGCGAGGCCGCACGGCACCCGCCGCCGCCGGTCGAGACCAGCAAGCTGGTCAAGGACGGCGTCGCGATCCAGCCGAGCTTCCGCCTGCGCGGCAAGGACAAGCGCTGCTGCGGCTACCCGCTGGTCGCCACCCTCGACTGGGCGCTGCGCTACTACTGGCTGGCCCGGCAGGAAGACTTCGACGATCCCGACGAGATCGAGTACCGACCGTCCAACGAGGTCGAGGTCTACACCCGGCGCGGCTTCTTCCTCGGTGCGTTCTCCGCCAAGTTCATCTGGCACCTCCGCATGGAGGGCTCGGGCCTGCTCGCCGACGGCCGCATCGTCAACTATCACGGCGCCTGCAACTACGGCACCGGCACCTGCTTCGAGCAGCTCGACGCCGCCCGCTTCCCGTTCGGCCGCGGCGCCCGCCGGCGCACGCTGACGCCCTTCCACTCGTGCGCCGTCGACCCGCGCATCGTCCCGCTCGGCGACACCCTCTACGTCCCCGAGCTCGACGGCGCCAACCTGCCCGACGGCAACATCCACGACGGGTGCCTGCGCGCCGACGACACCGGCGGCGGCATCAAGCAGCACAAGCTCGACTTCTACGTCGTCAGCTACGGCAACTTCCGCTTCATGCTCTCCGAACTCTGGGGCGTCAACTGGGTCACCCCGCAGCTCATGGCCCCGCGCTGCGACTACCTCCGCGACAGCACCTGACCATCTCGACCCAACGTGGACGTGATCGCGCGCGATCGCCGACGTCGACGTGATCGTCGACGTGATCGTCGACGTGATCGTACGTGATCGTCGACGTGATCGTGACCGTGGACGGCGACGGCGACGGCGACGTGGTCGACCGCTCGCCGTCTTCCCCAACGCTGTGCTCACCCAATTCGGAACGCACTGCGTTCCGTTTCGGCCACGACCCTCTACGACCGCCCGTACCGCGCAACCAGGGCGCCCACGGTCATGTGGCCCTCGATCGCGTCGTGGGGGATGAGCACGTAGCGCCAGGGCTTGCCGCCGTGCGCCACCTCGTGGGCGGTGGCGTGCTGGCACCAGGTGATCGCGGCCCGCGCCTTCTCGATCACGACCGGGTGGGCGAGCTGGTCGGCGCGCTTGACCTCGACGAGCAGCTTCTCGCTCGCGGTCTCGACCGCGAAGTCGGGGTGGTAGGCCTCGCCGCTCGGCAGGTAGATGTGAAACAGCTTCGCGCCGCGGGCCGGCTTGAGCCAGCGCAGCA
>JAYVSF010000699.1:0-2302 GCA_043775605.1 Myxococcales bacterium | reverse complement strand
CATCGCCGACGTCGAGTACGACCGGATGGTGCGGCGCCTGCGCGAGCTCGAGGCCGCACACCCGGCGTGGGTGGTGCCGTGGTCGCCGACCCGGCGGGTCGGGCACGCCCCGGCCGAGGGCTTCGTCAAGGTCGTGCGGCCGGTGCCGATGCTGTCGCTCGACAACACCTACGACGAGGCCGACCTGCGCGAGTTTCACGACCGTGTCGTCCGGGGCCTCGGCGGCGACGACCCGGTGTACTCGATCGAGCCCAAGATCGACGGCTTCGGCATCGAGCTGACCTACGTCGCCGGGGTCCTGACCCTGGCCGCGACCCGTGGCGACGGCACCGTCGGCGAGGACGTCACCACCAACGTCCGCACCATCCGCGCCATCCCGGTCCGGCTGACCGAGGACGTCGACCTGGTGGTGCGCGGCGAGATCTACCTGACCAAGGAGGTCTTCGCTCGGCTCAACGGCGAGCGGGCCGCCGCCGGCGAGGAGCCGTTCAAGAACCCGCGCAACACCGCCGCGGGCTCGATCAAGCTGCTCGATCCGCGCGAGGTCGCGCGCCGGCCGATGCAAGCGATCCTGTACGAGGTCGTCGACGGCGAGCGGGTCGCGCGCGGCCACCTGGCGTCGCTCGCCTACCTGCGCACGCTCGGCATCCCGACGTCCGACCACAACCAGGCGGCGCACAGCTGGGACACGCTGGCGGCGGCCGTCCTGGCCTGGGCCGACCGGCGCGATCAGCTGCCCTACGAGGTCGACGGCCTGGTGATCAAGGTCAACGACTTCGCCCAGCGGGCGGGGCTGGGCACGACGTCGAAGTTCCCGCGCTGGGCCATCGCCTACAAGTTCCCGGCCCGGCAGGTGACGACGACCGTCGTCGAGCTCGAGGTCAACATCGGCCGCACCGGCGCGGTGACCCCGGTCGCGATCCTGGCGCCAGTCGACGTCTCGGGCACCACCGTGTCGCGGGTGTCGCTGCACAACTGGGATCAGGTCGGGCGCCTGGGCATCGGCACCGGCGACCGGGTGCTGATCGAGAAGGCCGGCGAGATCATCCCACAGGTGCTGGCGGTGACCGAGCGGGCCGACACCCCGCGCTGGCAGGCGCCGGCGGTGTGCCCGGCCTGCGGCGACGCGCTCGGCCGCGAGGACGACAAGGTGGTGATGGTCTGCCCCAACCGGCTGGGGTGTCCGGCCCAGCGCCAGGCGGCGATCGAGTTCTTCGGCGGCCGCGGCCAGCTCAACATCGACGGGCTGGGCGAGAAGATCGTCGCCCAGGTGATCGAGGCCGGCCTGGTCCGCGACGTCGCCGATCTGTTCGACCTGACCACCGGGCAGCTCGGCGCGCTCGACCGGTTCGGCGAGACCAGCGCGGCCAACCTGGTGGCGGCGATCGCGACGGCGAAGCAGACCGCGACCTTCGCGCGGCTGCTGGCGGCGCTCGGCATCGCCCACGTCGGCGGGGTCGTGGCCCGGCCGATCGCGGCCCGCTACGGCCGGCTGTCGGCGCTGGTGGCGGCGGCCGACGGGGCGACGTCCGAGGAGCTGGTGGCGCAGCTCGGGGAGCTCGAGGGGGTGGGCGAGGTGATCGCGACCGCGGTCGATCGCTTCGTCCGCGATCCCCACGCCCGCGCGGTGATCGCCAAGCTCCTGGCCCGCGGGGTCGATCCGGCCGAGCCGGTGGCGGCGGTCGTCGTTGGGCCGCTGGCCGGCAAGGCCCTGGTGGTCACCGGCACGCTGTCCGCACCTCGCGGCGAGATCCACAAGCGGATCGAGGCGGCAGGCGGTAAGATCGCGGGTTCGGTGACCAAGAAGACCAGCTACCTGGTGGCCGGCGCCGACACCGGCAAGGCCAAGCTCGAGGCGGCGGCCAAGCACGGCGTGGCGGTGATCGACGAGGCCGGGCTCGAGCGTCTGCTCGCCGGCGAGCCCCCCGGCTAGCGACAACGGCGGAGTACCCAGACGATGCTGAAGCTGGTCATCCAGGACGACGAGGGCAAGCGGACCGAAGCTGCCCTGACCCGCGACGTGATCACGATCGGTCGCGAGCAGGGGAACATGATCCGCCTGACCGACTGGAACGTGTCGCGCAAGCACGCGCGGCTGTCGCGGGCCGACGGGGCGGTCGCGATCGAGGACCTCGACAGCTACAACGGGGTCCGGGTCAACGGCGTGCGGATCTCGCAGCGCACGGTGCTGGCGATCAACGACCGCATCGGGATCGGCGACTACGTCATCGCGCTCGAGGCCGCGACCGCCGCGGCCGCGGTGGGCGGTGACCCGGCGACGGACTCGACCGATCCGGACGTG
>JAYVSF010000698.1:0-7420 GCA_043775605.1 Myxococcales bacterium | reverse complement strand
GGCTGCGCTTCACCGCCGCCGACCGTCACCCCGAGCCGACGCCGTACTTCTCGCTGCGGGCCCTGGCCGAGGAGGGCGTGGCCCGGCCGCTCAAGGTCGACGCCACCGAGGCCGCCGATCGGCTCGAGGCCGAGCTGGCCCGCGCGGTGCGCGACCAGATGGTGGCCGACGTCCCGCTCGGCGCGTTCCTGTCGGGCGGCATCGACTCCTCGACGATCGTCGCGCTGATGCAGGCGGCCAGCACCCGCCCGGTCAAGACCTTCACGATCGGCTTCGCCGTCAGCGGCTACGACGAGGCACCGCACGCGCGCGCGGTGGCGGCCCACCTCGGCACCGATCACACCGAGGTGCCGGTGACGCCGCGCGAGGCGCTCGCGGTGATCCCGCGGTTGCCGTCGAGGTACGACGAGCCGTTCGCCGACTCGTCGCAGATCCCGACCTTCCTGGTCTCGCAGGTGGCGCGGGCCCACGTCACGGTCGCGCTGACCGGCGACGCCGGCGACGAGCTGCTCGGCGGCTACGCCCGCTACACCATCACCCGCCAGATCGCGCGCCTCTTGGCCGTGCCCGGTCGCCACGCGGTGGCCGAGGGCGCCAACTCGCTGCTCAACCTGCTGCGCCGACCGGGCGCCAACCCCGACCGGGCCCAGCGCTTCATCGACTGGGCCCGGCGTCGGACCGAGCATGCCCGCGCCGTCGACGTCGACGAGTTCTACGCCCGGTTCATGAGCCTCGCGCTGCACCCGGCGACGATGGTCCTGGGCGCGGTCGAGCCCGCGAGCACCCTGCCGCTGGCCAAGGACATCCTCGCCGGCGGCAACGTCATCGAGCGCGCCATGCTGGCCGACGGCCTGCAGTACCTGCCCGACGACATCCTGACCAAGGTCGATCGGGCGGCGATGGCGGTGAGCCTCGAGACCCGGGTGCCGATGCTCGACCCCGGCGTGATCGCGCTGGCCTGGCGGCTGCCGTTCGGGACCAAGGTCCGCGGCGAGGTCGGCAAGGCGGTGCTGCGCGACGTCCTCGCCCGCTACGTGCCGCCCCGGTTGTTCGACCGACCCAAGATGGGCTTCGCGGTGCCGATCGCGCAGTGGCTGCGCGGGCCGCTGCGCGAGTGGGCCGAATCGCTGCTGTCCGAGGATCGGCTGGCGCGCGAGGGCTTCCTCGATCCGATCGAGATCCGCCGGCGGTGGTCGGCGTACCTCGCCGGGGTCCGCGACTGGCACTCGATGCTGTGGAACGTGCTCATGTGGCAGGCCTGGACCGAGGAGACCGGCGCCCATGCCTGAGGTAGACCACCCGGACCCGATCCGGATCCTCCACGTGTTCGGCGTGATGGATCGTGGCGGCGCCGAGATGCGGACGGTCGAGCTGATGCGCGGCATGGGCCGCCCGAGCCGGTTCCATCAGGAGTTCTGCACGCTCGAGAGCCGGGCCGGCGTCCTCGATGGCGTGATCGAGGGGCTCGGCGGCGTGGTCCACCCCTGCCCGGTCGGGCCCGGCTTCCCCGCGCGGTTCCGGGCCTTGATCCATGCTCGCCGCATCGACGTCGTGCACTCGCACGTCCACCTGGCGTCGGGCATGGTCACGGCGCTGGCCGCGGCCGCCGGGGTCAAGCGCCGGATCGCCCACTTCCGCAGCACCGCCGACGGCAGCAGCCGCGGGGTCGGCCGCGCGCTCTACCACCGCTCGATGCGCGCGCTGATCGATCGCTACGCCACCGACATCGTCGGCTGCGGCGAGAGCGCGATCATCTATGGCTGGACGCCGCGCTGGGCCGACGATCCGCGCTGCCAGGTGATCCACAACGGCATCGACGTCGACCTGTTCGATCGCCCCGACGAGCGGACCGACGTCCGTCGCGAGTTGGGCCTGGCCGACGACACCCCGCTGGCGATCCACGTCGCCAGCTTTAGCTCGCCCAAGAACCACACCCGGCTGGTCGACGTGTTCGCGGCCGCCGCCCGGCGCGGTCCCGGCCACCTGCTGTTCGTCGGTCGCGGCGGCACCCCCGAGGAGGCCGCCGCCCGGGCCCGGGTCCTTGCCCAGGCCATGGGCCGCCGGATCCACTTCCTCGGCGAGCGGGCCGACATCGCGCGCCTGGTGTGCGCGTCGGACGTCGCGCTCTTGACCTCGTGGTTCGAAGGCATGCCGGGCGCGGTGCTCGAGGCGGTGGCGGCCGGGACCCCGGTGGTCGCGAACGATCTGCCCGGCGTCCTCGAGATCTCGCGGGTGCTGCCCGGGCTCACGATCCGGTCGCTCGACGACGCCGACGACGACTGGGGCGCGGCCATCGACGCCGGCCTGGCGAAGCCGCCGACCATGGCCGAGCGGGCGGCGGCCCGCAGCCGGTTCCGCGCGAGTCACTTCTCGCTGCCGACGGCGATCGCCCGGACCGAGGCGCTGTGGGCCAAGGCCCGACCGTGACCGAGGGCGGCGGGGCGGTGCGCGCCGGGACGCCGCCGTTCGTGCCGGCGCTGACCGGGGTTCGCGCGTTCGCCGCGCTGTGGGTGGTGCTGCTGCACCTGACCGAGGTGACCGCAGTGCTCGTGCCAGGGCGGGCGGCCGCGGCCTTCGCCTTCGTAGGCAGTCCCGGGTTCCTTGGCGTCCATCTGTTCTTCGTGCTGTCGGGCTTCATCATCTCGTACAACTACGAGGGGCGCTTCGCCGACCGGTTCGTGGTCGCGCGGTACCTCGGGTTCCTGCGCGCGCGCCTGGCCCGCATCTATCCGGTGCATGTCGTCCTGTTGTTGATGCTGGTGGTGGTGGTGCGCGGGTTGGGCGTCGATCCCGGCGGGGGCATCGATCCCGCCCGATGGTCGACCACGCAACTGGTCGAGAGCCTGGTGCTGGTCCAGGCCTGGATCGGCCACACGGCGGCCTGGAACTCGGTGTCGTGGTCGATCAGCGCCGAGTGGCTCGCCTACCTGCTGTTCCCGGTGATGGTGACGGCGTCGCGGCAACTCGCGCGCCTGGGTCGCACATCGGTGTGGCTGGTGGTCGTCGCCATCATGTGGGTGCCGGCGATTCCCGGCAAGCCCGACCTGCCGCCACTGACCATCGGCGTCGAGTTCCTCGCCGGGTGCGTCATGTACCAGCTCTACCGTCAGGGCCGCGGCCGCGGCGGCCTCACCGCGCGCCCGGGCTGGGCCCTGCTTGCACTGGTGCTCTCGTCGGCGGTGCTGCATCGCCTCGGCGTCGCGCCGCTGTGGGCGGTGCCGCTGGTGCCGGCGCTGATCCTCGGGCTGGCGTATGGCCAGGGCCGGCTGACCCGGTGGTTCGCCAGCCCGGTGATGGTCTACGCCGGCAAGATCTCGTTCGCGCTGTACATGACCCACTACCTCTGGCTGTGGGTCATGCACTACCTCTTTCCGCTGACGGTCGCCGGCCCGCAGACCCGCGCCCTGGTCGAGTACGGCTTGTCGGCCCGCGTGGTCTGGGTGTTCGTCCACGCCCTGCCGATGCCGTTGGTGGCGGCCGCGACCTACCACCTGATCGAGGAGCCGGCCCGCCACTGGTTGATGAAGGGCGCGCGCCGGCCGGCCTGAGCTGGACCGCGGCCCACGGTCGCGAGCGCAGGCGTACGATGGCGGGATGGGGTCGACAGCGCGGCCGCGCGTGGTGCTCGAGCTGGCGGACGACAGCCAGCTCGCGCGCGACCTCGACGTCGGCGGCGTGTTCGTGCCGGGCTGTGCGATCGCCGTGCTCGAGGAGTGCGAGCTGGTCGTGCGGCGGGGCGCGACCGCGCTGACGGTCGCGGCCCGGGTCGTGTTCGTCGACGGCAACGGCGCCGGCCTCGAGCTGCTCGACCGCAGCCCCGCGGCCCGGGCCACCCTCGCGGCGCTGGCGCGAAGCGCCCCACCGGCACCGCCTGACGACGACGAGGGCGACGACGGCCGCCAGCTGGCGCGCGGCCCACACGAGCGCCTGCGCGGCCTCACGCTCGTGCAGCAGCAGAAGATCGCGAGCCACGGCGAGCTGTCGGCGCGGATCGTCCTCGAGCGCCTGTACGGCAAGACGGTCTGGGAGTCGCTGCTGCGCAACCCGCGGGTCACCGGCCCGGAGGTCGCTCGCATCGCACGCATGCCGGCGCTGCCGCGGCCGCTGATCGAGCACATCGTCGGCAACGGCGGGTGGCTGCAGCTGCCGGAGGTCCGGCGGGCGCTGCTCGCGAACCCGCGGCTCGGGACCGACCAGATCGTGCGCCTGCTGCGGCTGCTGCCGAAGCCCGAGCTCAAGCTCGCGGTGCTGCAGACCAGCTATCCGCACGCGGTGCGCGACGCGGCGAAGCGGCTGCTGCGCGAGCTACGCGACGGCTGAGCGAGGCGAAAGCGGCGGGTCACGGGCGCGGGCGCAGCGGGCCGGGCGCGGTGCACAGCGGGCAGCCGGGCGCGGTCCGGGCCCAGTCGCAGTCGTCGCAGCCGATCGCGACCACGTGGAAGCCGGGGTCGCCGAGCAGCGCGCGCGGGGTCGGCACCGGCACCTTGCCCGCGCCGGTCCGGACCGACGCGGGCGCGAACCCGATCAGCGTGACCTCGGTGGCGTTGCAGCGCGGGCAGCGGCGCGGCACCTCGAGGTGCGACGGCGCGGTCAGGGTCGCCGGCAACGTCCCGGCGGCGTGGCAGCGCGGGCAGTCGTCGCTGGCGAACCCGACCCGCCGGCAGCCGGCGCAGGTGATGCGGTAGGTGCCGTCGATGAACTTCTCGCCGTCGTGGACCCAGGTGCCGTCGTCGTTGGCGTCGCCCAGCATCACCGACACCTTGCGGTCGAGGTAGCTCGCGACCTCGTACACCGTGCCGCCGCATCCGGGGCACGCCCCGAGGTGATCGGCAAAGCTGCGCTCGTCGAGTCGGCCCATTGGCCGCACCGTAGCAGGCGCGGCGGGTCCGCGGCCCCGATCCCAGATCCGTGATCGGCGATCGGTGCAACCGGGGGACAGCGACCGTGTCGGATCTGACATGGGACAGGTCCGGACCCGACGACCCGAGAGCTCGGTGGTGACCGCGCTCGACGAGCTGCGAGCCCTCGACGAGCGCCGGCGGGCGGAGGCCCGCGCGCTGGAGGAGGCCGAGGCCGAAGCCCGGGCTCGGACCGAGGCGACGGTGCGCGAGCGACTCGAGGCCGAGGAGGAGCGGCGCCGGCAGCAGCGGTCGCGGGCCGAGGCCCAGGCCTGGGCCGACGCCACCCGCGAGGTCGAGGCCGCCCGGGCCCGCCTCGCCGCCGAGGACCGCGGCCGGATCGAGGCGATCGAGGCCGACGCGCTGGCCCGAGCCCGGGCCCGCCTGGCCGAGGAGCGAGCCGAGCTCGAGCGCAAGCTGGCCGCCGACGAGGCCCGGCCGCGCCCGCACCGAGGCTGGATCGTCGTCGCGGTGGCCCTGGCCGCCGGGGTGATGGCGCTGGCGCTGTGGGGTCGGCGACAGGCCGCGGCGCTCGATGCGGAGACCGACAGCCGGGTGGCCGCGCAGGAGGCCGCCGACCAGGCCGGGACCCGCGCCGACCGCCTCGCCGCCGACCTGCGCAACACCCTCACCCAGGTCGGCGAGCTGCGCCGCCGGATCGACGAGCTGCGCGAGCGCCGGCCGATCGCGCCCGCGGCGACGACCGCGCCCACGGCCCCGGCGTCGACGACCGTGCGCCCCGGCGGCGCGCGCCCACCGCACACCACCGACGGGGGCGGCGGCGGGGGCGGCGACCACCACGGCCCGCTCACGGTCTGCACCGACAGCCCGCTGTGCTGACGCCCGCGCGCTGACCGACCGGCCGGCCTCGTCGCCCCCACGCTAGTTCGGGCCCTGGCAGTGGCGCCCGCCGCGCCGGTCCGGTAGACAAGGGCGGCGTGCCCGCCCGCTACCTGATCGGCATCGACCTCGGCACGACCAACACCGCGGTCGCGTCCGTCGACACCCGCGCCGCCGATCCCCGGATCAAGGTGTTCGAGGTGCCGCAGCTGGTCGCGCCCGGCGAGGTCGCGCCCCGGCGCCAGCTGCCGTCGTTCGTCTACCTGGCCGGCGAGCACGACCTGGCCAGCGCCGAGCTGGCGATGCCGTGGCGCGCGGCGCTGACCGCGGCGGTCGGCACGGGAGCGGCGCCAGGCCGCGAGGTGGTCGGCGAGCTGGCCCGCAGCCAGGGCGCGCGCAACCCGGCGCGGATGATCGCCTCGGCCAAGTCCTGGCTGTGCCACCCCGGCGTCGATCGCAAGGCCGCGATCCTGCCGTGGGGCGAGGGCGACGGCCCGAAGCGCTCGCCGGTGACGGCGGCGGCGCTGGTGCTCGGCCACATCAAGGACGCCTGGGACCACGTGATGTCCGGTGTGGCGGACAGCCGGTTCGTCGATCAGGACGTGGTCGTGACCTGCCCGGCGTCGTTCGACGAGGCCGCGCGCGAGCTGACCCACGACGCCGCGGTCGCGATCGGCCTGACCGGGGTGGTGCTGCTCGAGGAGCCGCAGGCCGCGTTCTACGCCTGGCTCGATCAGCGCGGCCGGTCGCGCGCCACCGCCGAGCTGCCGCCGGGCGAGCGGGTGCTGGTGTTCGACGTCGGCGGCGGCACCACCGACTTCACGCTGATCACGGTCGAGCCCGACGGCGGCTTCGCCCGGATCGCGGTCGGCGATCACCTGCTACTGGGCGGCGACAACGTCGACCTCACGCTGGCCAAGCTGGTCGAGCAGCGCCTGACCGGCGACGGCAAACGGCTCGACGCGCTGCAGTGGCACGGCCTGACCCACGCCTGCCGGCTGGCCAAGGAGACGCTGCTCGCCGACGCCGCGCCGACCGAGGTGCCGATCACCGTCGCCGGCCGCGGCTCGCGCCTGATCGCCGGCACGCTGCGCGATCGGGTCACTCGCGCCGAGCTCGATCAGGTGCTGTTCGAGGGCTTCTTCCCCCAGGTCGCGCGCGACGCGCCGCTCAAGCGCGGCCGCGGCGGCTTGCAGGAGATGGGCCTGCCCTACGCCGCGGATCCGGCGGTGACCCGCCACCTGGCGTCGTTCCTCGGCCGCCACGGGGTCGAGCGCGTCGACGCCGTGCTGTTCAACGGCGGCGCGATGACCCCGGCCAGCCTGCGCGATCGCGTGCTCGATCAGCTCGCGGCCTGGCAGCCCGACCACGCCCGGCCGCGCGAGCTGCCGGTACAGGCGCCCGAGCTCGCGGTCGCGATCGGCGCCGCGTACTACGGCCTGGTCCGCCGCGGCCTGGCCGCCCGCATCCGCGGTGGCACCCCGCGCGCGTTCTACCTCGGGGTCGAGGCCGCGGGCGCGCCGATGGCGGTGTGCCTGGCCGGCAAGGGCCTCGACGACGGCGCGACCGCGCGCCTGGCCCGCGACTTCGAGCTGGTCACCAACCGGCCGGTGCGCTTCAAGCTGTACTCGTCGAGCTCGCGCGCCGATGCGCCGGGCGCGCTGGTGCCGGTCGGCGACGGC
>JAYVSF010000697.1:0-4754 GCA_043775605.1 Myxococcales bacterium | reverse complement strand
CGCAAGAAGATCGCGCTGGCCGCCCGCATCGATCCCCAGCATCCGGAGGTGCTGTCGGCCCAGGCCGCGATCGCCGCGATCGACGGCGAGCTCGACGTCGCGCACGACCTCCTGGTCCGAGCCCTCGAGCGCGCGCCCGAGCACGTCGGCTTGCTGGTCCAGGCCGCCGACCTGGCTCTGGCCCTCGATCCCGAGGAGGCCGTGGTCCACGCCAAGAAGGCGGCGGAGCTGGCCGACGAGGAGGACGATCTGATCGCGGCGATCATGGTGCTGGCCGAGGCCCAGGTCGCGTGCGAGCGCCCGGCCGAGGCCCGGGCGGCGCTGTCCGAGCTGGCGACCTCGGCGATCGACGAGCCCGACCTCATCCTCGACATCGCCCACGCCTTCCTGGCCGCCGAGGATCCGACCACCGCCGAGCTGTGGCTGCGCCGCCTGACCACCACCGACGAACCGGCCGCCGCCGACGCCTGGCACGCCATCGGCCTGTGCCGCGAGGCCAAGGGCGATCGCGACGGCATGATCACCGCGTGGCTCGAGACCCGCCGCCTCGACGCCGCCGCGCCCGCCGCCAACCTCACGATCGGCGACGACGACCTCGAGGCGATCGTCACCGCCACCCTCGAGGAGCTGCCCGAGGAGGTCCGCGCCCACCTGGCCAACGTGCCGATCCTGGTCGACGACCTGCCCGACGATCACCTGATCAAGGACGGCCTCGATCCGCGCCTGCTCGGCCTGTTCTCGGGCACGCCCTTGCCCGAGCAGTCAGCCGTCGGCGGCGTCCCGTCGATCACCAACATCCACCTCTACCGCAAGAACCTCGAGCGGTTCGCCGACGACGACGCCGACCTGCTCGCCGACGAGCTCCGCATCACCGTCCTCCACGAGACCGCCCACTACTTCGGCCTCGACGAAGAGGCGCTCGAGAAGCTCGGCCTGGACTGACGCCAGGGAGCCGAGCGCGCGCACGCGATCAGGGCGTGCAGAAGCCGGGGATGCCGGGGTCGGGGCCGCACAGCACGCCGAGCAGGCAGCACTCGCCGGCCACGGGGCAATCGGCGTCGTGCATGCAGGTGCCACCGGGCAGGCCGCTGTCGATGCCGGGCAGGCCGCTGTCGATCGGCGGCCGGGCGTCGGTCGGCCGCGCGTCGGTGCTGTTGCCACCGTCGGTCGGCCGGGCATCGGTGATGCGGGCGTCGGTGGTGCGCCGGGCGTCGATGGCCTGGATGTCGTCGCCGGTCCCGTTGCTGCCCTGGGCGCACGCGACGACCCCGGCGATGGCGAGCGCGGCGAGCAGGGCGGCGGCGACCGAGGACGACCGAGCGGACCGAGCGGCGGGTTGTGAACGCATGGGGGACTCCAGGGGACGCGAGGGCACGAGTGGCGGCATCCTATCGAAGCCGTCCCGTCGCGCAATCGCAATCCGTCGGACATGGAGTGACGCCCCACAACCGCGGTTCACTCAGCGCGATTGGTCCGGCCACTGGCGCCGACTCGGCCGTGCTAGTACCCCACCACAGGGAATCTGATCGGTTGGGGGTCGACGATCCATCGCCGATCTAGGCCAGGGTCGCGACCCGGTCGCCGAACACCCGCTCGAGGCGCGCGAGCAGCTCGTCGGACGGCGCCACCAGCCACTTGTCGCCGAGCGCGATCACGGTCTCGGACCGCTGCGGGATCGTCAGCCGGACCGTGGCCTGGCAGACGCCACGCGGCGACGCCATCAGGATCGCGCGCAGCTCCTCGACTTGGGCCCGGGTGACCCCGTCGGCGTTGAGGTGGATGTCGACCCGCGACGTCTTCTGGGCCCGGAGCTGGGCGATCGGCACCGCGTCCTCGAGCAGGATCTTCCACTCGGCCTGCTCGGCGGTGCCCTCGTTCTGGACCTTGCCGGAGCACAGGATCGGCTCGTCGCACACCAGCACGTGGCGGACCTTCTCGAAGGTCTTGGGGAAGCACACCACCTCGAGGTTGCCGTGCTGATCCTCGAGGACGAAGCGAGCCATCTTGTCGCCCTTCTTGGTCACCATCTCGCGGTACTGCGCGACCACGCCGCCGACCGCGGCCTCGCCCGCGGCCTTCACGCCCTCGCCGAAGTCGGTGGTGGTCGCGGTGGCGTAGCGCGACAGGTCACCGCGGTAGCGATCGAGCGGGTGGCCCGAGATGTAGAAACCGAGCGCCTCCTTCTCGAACGCCAGCAGCTGCTTGACCGGCCACGGCTCTACGGACTGGTAGGTTTCCGCCGCAGCCCCCGGCACCACGCCCACCGGCGCGGCCGGCCCGACCGGCGCCGCTGCCAGCAGGCCGAACAGCGACGTCTGCCCGCTCCGCCGATCGCGCTGATCCGACGCGCCCTGCTCGAGCGCACCGTCGAGCGCGGCCAGCAGCTCGGCGCGGTGGTGGCCGGCCGCGACCGGCCCGTCGAACGCGCCGCTCTTGATCAGCGCCTCGATCACCCGCCGGTTGCACTTCTGGGTGTCGACCCGCCGGCAGAAGTCGTAGATCGACGTGAACCCGCCGCCGTCCTTTCTCGCCTCGAGCACCGCGTCGACCGCGTTGGCGCCGACGCCCTTGACCGCGCCCAGCCCGAACCGGATCACCTTGCCGGCGAGCGCGTCGGCCCGGGGCGTCACCGTGAAGTCGCTGGCCGACTCGCCGGCGTCGGGCCGCTCGACCACCAGGCCCATGGCCCGGGCCTCGGCGATGAACTTGACGATGTTGTCGACGTTGTCCGAGTCGCACGACATCAACCCGGCCATGAACTCGTGCGGGTAGTGGTGCTTGAGGTACGCGGTCTGGTAGGTGACCCAGGCGTAGGCCGCCGAGTGCGAGCGGTTGAAGCCGTAGCCGGCGAAGAACGCGATCAGGTCGAACACCTGCTCGGCGATGCGGGGGTCGACGCCCTTGACGGTGGCGCCCTCGACGAAGCCCGCCTTCTCCTTGTCCATGACCTCCTTGTTCTTCTTGCCCATCGCGCGGCGGAGCAGATCGGCCTTGCCGAGGGAGTACCCGGCCAGGACCTGCGCGATCTGCATCACCTGCTCCTGGTAGACGATGACCCCGTAGGTGTCGGCCAGGAGCTCGGCCAGCGACGGGTGCGGGTACTCGACCTTCTGCTTGCCGTGCTTGCGGTCGATGAAGTCGTCGACCATGCCGCCCTCGAGCGGCCCCGGCCGGTACAGCGCGACCGCGGCCACGATGTCCTCGAGGCAGTCGGGCTTGAGCTTCTTGAGCATCTCGCGGAAGCCGCTCGACTCGAGCTGGAACACGCCGGTGGTGTCGCCGCGCGAGATCATCTTGTAGACGTCGGCGTCGTCCTTGGCGATCAGGTCGATGTCGAACAGGTCGGCCTTGTCGTCGGCGGCGCCGCCCTGCGCGACCCGGGCACGGACCTGCTGCTCGCGGATCAGCCGGACCGCGGTGTGGATGACGGTCAGGGTCTTGAGCCCGAGGAAGTCGAACTTGACCAGGCCGACCTTCTCGACCTCCTTCATTGCGAACTGGGTGACGATCTCACCGTTCTGGCCGCGGAAGCACGGCACGTACTCCCACACCGGACGCTCGGCGATGACCACGCCGGCGGCGTGCATGCCGGCGTGGCGGTTCAAGCCCTCGAGCGCGGCCGCGATGTCGAGCAGCTCGCGGTGCATCGGGCTGTCGTTGTAGAGGGCCTTGAGCTCGGGCGTGTTCTCGATCGCCTCCTTGACCGGCGGGCTCTTGCCCTGCACCGGCTCGGGCACCAGCTTGGCCAGCTTGTCGGCCTCGGCGAACGGCACGTCCATCGCCCGGGCGATGTCGCGGATCACGCCGCGGGCCTTGAGCTGGTGGAACGTCGCGATCTGCGCGACCTGGTTCTTGCCGTACTTCTCCTCGACGTACTTGATGACCTCGCCGCGCCGGTTCATGCAGAAGTCGACGTCGAAGTCCGGCATCGAGATGCGCTCGGGGTTGAGGAACCGCTCGAACAGCAGCTTGAACTCGATGGGATCGATGTCGGTGATGCCCATCGCGAACGCGACGCACGAGCCGGCGCCCGAGCCGCGGCCGGGGCCGACCGGGATGTCGTGCTGCTTGGCCCAGTTGATGAAATCCCAGACGATCAGGAAGTAGGACGAGAAGCCCATCTTCTGGATGACCGCCAGCTCGGTGTCGCAGCGCTGCCGGTAGCGATCGGGATCGAACGCGAAGCCGATCTTGCGGAAGTGGGTGAACCGGCGGGCCAGCCCGCGCTCGACCACCGCGGCGATCGCGCTGTCGACGGTCTCGCCCTCGGCCACCTTGTACTTCGGCAGGTAGGTCTCGCCGAACTTGAGCTTGACGTTGCAGCGCTTGGCGATCGCGACCGTGTTCTCGAGCGCCTGCGGCACGCTCATGAAGTCGGTGTTCATCTCGCCCGGGGTCTTCAGGAAGTAGCTGTCGACGTCGTGCTTGAGCCGCTTGTCGTCGGACAGGCTCTTGCCGGTCTGGATCGCCATCAGCACGTTGTGGGCGGCGGCGTCGGCGCGATCGACGTAGTGGCAGTCGTTGGTCGCGACCAGCGGCATGTCGAGCCGGTCGGCCATCTTGACCAGCGCCTCGTTGAGCTCCTGCTGCTCGGGGGTGCGGGTCGGCATCAGCTCGAGGAAGAAGTTGCCGCGGCCGAAGATGTCGTCGTACTCGCGCGCGATCTTCTCGGCCTCGGCCACGCCGTGCTTCTGCAGGGTCTGGGCGACCTCGCCGCCCAGGCACGCGCTCATGCCGATGATGCCCTCGTGGTG
>JAYVSF010000696.1:0-11702 GCA_043775605.1 Myxococcales bacterium | reverse complement strand
TCGGGGTCCGCGGCGCCGCGATCACGTGCGCCGGGTCGAGCTTCGGCGACTTGCTGTTGAGCACCACGGTGTCGTCGTCCTCGCTGATCGCGATCACCTGATCGCCGGCGACGAACGTGCGATCGAGCGGCGGCGGCAGCAGCAGCTCACCGCCCGCGGCGACCACGCCGAGCACCGACGAGTCGTCGTAGGCCGACACCGCGTCGCGAAAGGTCTTGCCGGTCAGGCCGGGCTCGGTCTTGATGTAGATCTCGACCCCGCCGAAGTCGAGCAGCTCGGTGTAGACCACCGACAGGCCCGACTGCCGCCCGGTCTGGACCAGGAGCCGGCTGATCAACGGCGGCGCGACGATCAGCGCGGCCTTGTCGCCGACCACCATCCGGGCCACCGCCTCGGTCTTCTCGTCGGACAGCTCGGCGACCAGGTGCAGCTTGTCGCCGCCGACCTTGGACACCGCCAGCAGGACCTTGAGGACCACGGTGTCGCGCTCGTGCGGGGCCATCGCGGCGCCGCCGTCGTGGTGCTCGGGCGCCAGCACGATCACCGCCTTCGAGGCGTGGAGGCCGACCAGGCCGAGGTCGCTCATCAGGGTCGGGCTGCCGCGCCGGGTCACGGCCCGCAGCTTCTTGCCCTCGAGGATGCCGGCGACGTGCTCGTCCATCTCGACCTTGTCGCGATCGGCGAGGATCACGATGCAGGCGTCGCGCTGGTTCGCGCTCGCGGCCGCCAGCTCGACCAGCAGGGTGTCGATCTTGGGGCTCCATCCGAGGACGACGGTGTGGCCGCTCTCGATCACGACGCTGCGGCCGCGGCGCAGGCCCTCGATCAGCGCGCCGAAGCCGTTGTTGAGGATGCCGATCAACGCCGACAGCACGAAGATGCCGCCCAGCGTCACGAACAGCATCGTGAACAGGAAGGTCCAGCTGCCCGGGTCGCCGCCGACCGCGCCGGCGTCGAGCGCGTGCATCAGCGCCTTCCACACCAGGCGGCCGAACGAGTCGTGGTGGCCGGCGTCGTCGGCGGGGACCACGCCGAACAGCTTCACCGCCAGCGCGGTCAGGGCGACCAGCACCAAGGTCGTGCCGGCGAGCAAGAGGATCTGCGCCCCCGTGCCCCGCGCCATCATGTTGTCGAACCGGTATCGCAGGCGCTGCCGCAAGCTTGCTGACATGGCGCGACACTACAGCTACCGCGCGCCGGCAGCGCGCCCGCGGGCCGCTACTTGAGGGCGGCGCTGGCGGCGTCGAGCTGCCGGAGGGTGTCCTCGGCGTGGGTGCGCAACTGCTTCACATGATCGCTGTCGGTCGTCCGGCCGCGCAGGAGGTCGTCGAACGCGACCCAGGCCTCGCGGCGGGCGGCGAGGTAGGCGAGGATCGCGGTGTGGAGCGGGCGCAGCCGGGCCGGCGGCGGCGGCAGCGTGATGATCCGTTGCTCGAGCGCGGTCCACGGCGGCAGCACGTCGCGTTCGAGACCCTCGGCGAACCCGACGTCCGACAGCAGGTCGGCCTGGGCCGACTTGACCAGCTGGGTGTAGGACGCGAGCACCGCCTTCTCGGACTGGTCGAAGTCGTCGTAGGCTTGGGCGTGCATGGCGGTGGCAACGACCGACGTGTTCTCCGCCGGCACGTGCAGGGCTCGCACCGCGCCGGCGATCGCGCCCAGCCCGACCACGGCGACCAGCGCGGCTCGGGCCAGCGAGTGCCGGCCGCGGCTGCCGTAGGTCAGCGCCAACCCGACGACGAAACCGCCCATCACGCCGCCGAGGTGGGCGCTCATGTCGATCGACTTCTGGCTGGCGCCGTACAGCAGGTTGTAGCCCATGAAGAACAGGAGGCCGCGGGCCTGCTTGCGGAGCGCGGTCTGGTCGATCTGCTCGCGGTGGGCCAGGAGGTAGGCGCCGATCGCGCCGAACACGCCGAAGATCGCGCCCGACGCGCCGGCCGACACCACGCCGCTCTTGTGCGAGACGGTGGCCACGCCGCCGGCCAGCCCGGCCAGCAGGTACATCGTGGCGTAGCCGACCCGGCCGTACATGCGCTCGGCCAGGAGCCCGCCCGACCACAGCCCGAACATGTTCATCGCGATGTGGAGCACGCCGTAGTGCAGGAACATCGCGGTCACCAGCCGCCACGGCTCGTCGCTCAGGGTCGACGGCGCGAAGTTGCCGCCGAGCGTGTACATCTTCTCGGCGTCGGGCAGGAGCGGGTTGGCGCCGAGGGCCAAGGTGATCACGAACACGATCGTGTTGGCCGCGATCAGCGCGATCGTGACCCACGGCGTCGGCAGGGCCGGCGCCACCGGCAGCGGCGGGTCCAAGCCGGGCTCGAGGGTCACGCCGGAGGCGGACGGGAACGGGGTCCCGGGCTCGTCGATCATGCCGGGACTATCGCACGCGCGGGTGTCTGGTCCGGGGTCGTTGACGTTGACGTTGACGTGGTCGTGGGCACCGCTTCTTCTCGCACCGAAACCGGTGCTATCCTGCTCGCCATGAAGGCCGCGGCGATCCAGCCGATCACGACGCTCAAGCGTGACGCCGCCGAGCTGATCGACCAGGCGACCGCGCGGCGCGCCCCGATCATCATCACCCAGCGCGGCAAGGCGAGCGCGGTCCTGCTCGATGTCGAGACTTATGAGGAAGAGCAGCGCGCGTTCGCTCTCCTGAAGCTCGCGCTGCAGGGAGCTCAGGACGTGGCCGACGGGCGGCACGCGTCGCTGCCCGACCACCGCGCGCGCATGCGCGAGTTGCTGCGCGAACGGCGATGAAGCCGAAGCGCGTGCGGCTGGCCTCGGTAGCTTCGGACGACATCGCGCAACTGCTCGAGTACACGATCGCGACCGCCGGCATTGACGCGGCGCGGGCGCTCGACGACGTGCTCGATGGGGCGCTCACGTCGCTCGCCACCATGTCGGCCCGCGGGCGGGTCGTGCCCGAGTTGCAGGTCCGCGCCATCACCACGTTTCGTGAGCTGATTCGCGCACCGTACCGGATCGTCTACCGTGTCGACGTGCGAGACGTCTGGGTGCTGGCGGTTGTCGATGGCCGAAGAGACCTGGGAACGCTCCTGCGCGAACGCGCTCGCCGTTGAATCCGCAGCGATGATCCGATCGTCTACGTCGGGTTCACCCCGAGGAGGCTGCGGGCGATGATCCGGCGCTGGATCTGGCCGGTGCCCTCGAAGATGTCGTAGATCTTGGCGTCGCGGAACCACTTCTCGACGGGGTGATCGGGCTCGAGCGCCTCGTCGCCGAGCAGGGTCAGGGCGCGGGCGGTGACGTCCTGGGCGACCTTCGCGCCGTAGGCCTTGGCCATCGACGCCATGCGGACGTTGTCCTGGTCGTGATCGGCCATCCACGCCGCCTTGTGGACCAGCAGGCGGGCGGCGGTGATCTCCATCTCCATCTCGGCCAGCTCGAACGCGATGCGCTGGTGGTGGGCCATCGGCGTGCCGTGCAGCGTGCCGCCGTGCACCCGCTCGAGCAGGAAGTCGAACGCGGCGCGGGCGATGCCGACCGCCTGGGCGCCGACCATGGGCCGAGTCGAGTCAAGCATCTTCTTGGTGTCGGCCAGGCCACTGCTGGTCTGGCCGATGCCCAGCATCATGTCCTTGTGGACCCGGCAGCCCTCGAAGTGGACCTGCGCGGTCTCCGACGCGCGGATGCCGAGCTTGGTCTCCTTGCGGCCGGGGACGAGGCCGGGGGTGTCGCGCCCGATCAGGAAGCCGCGCACACCGGCGCGGCCGGCCGCCGGCTCGGTCTGGGCCCACACCACGTAGGCCGCGGCCGACTTGCCGTTGGTGATCCACTGCTTCGAGCCGTCGAGGACCCAGTGGTCGCCGTCGGCGCGGGCGGTGGTCGACAGGCCGGAGATGTCCGAGCCCGTGGCCGGCTCCGACAGCGCCATCGCCGCGACCTTGATGTGGCCGTGCTCGTCGTCGCCCTTGAGCAGGCGGCGGAACTCTTGCTTCTGCTCGTCTGTGCCCATGCGCGCCACCGGCGACGCGGCCAGGCCCGAGCCGCCGATCGCCAGGCAGATGCCGGCGCAGCCGTAGGCCAGCTCCTCGGAGCCGACCACGCCGAGCCGGGCCTGCGACTTCGGCTTGCCGGCGCCAGCCTCGTCGTCCTTGCCGGTCAGCGCCTTGCGGCCGTCGACGACCGCGGTCTGGCTCATGCCGAAGTTGGCAGCCATCTTCATGAGCGCCCACGGCATCGACTCCTCGCGATCGTGGAGGCCGGCGACCGCGCGGATCTGCTTGGCGGCGAACGCGCCCAGCATCTGGCGCACGCCCTGGAGCATCGGGTTGTCGACGAAGATGTCCATGGCTAGTTTCCCTTGATCGCGAGGATGCGGTCGTGGCGCTCGTCGCCGAGCAGCTGGTCGAAGGCGCGGGCGTCGCGCATCAGCTTCTCGACCGGGTAGTCGTTGACGAAGCCGTAGCCGCCGAGGATCTGGACGGCGTCGATGGTGGCGCGGCTGACCACGTCGCCGGCCAGGACCCGGGCGCGGCTGGCGGCGTCGGCGGCGACCGCGAGCGCGGCGTCGTCGTCGCCGGCGCGATCGATGAGCCAGGCGGCGTGCAGCGCCATCAGCCGGACCGCGGCGGCGCCGGTGTCGGCGTCGTCGCGCAGCCGGATGATCGACTCGAACTGGCCGATCGGCTGGCCGAACTGGACGCGCTCGGCGGCGTACTTGCGGGCGTGCTCCATCGCGGCGGTCGCGACCCCGGCGGCGCGCGCGGCCAGGCTGGCGCGGTACCAGGTGAGCACCCGACCGATCGCGGCGACGGCGGCCGGACCGCGGGCGAGTACGTGATCGGCGGCGACGTGGGCGTCGGTGCAGGTGAGCGCGCCCCAGGCCGCGGCCCGCCAGCCCGACGGCGTGAGCGCCTCGCGGACGACGCCGGGACCGTCGGCGGCGACCAGCAGCAGGACCGGCGCCCCGTCGACGGCGGCGACCAGCAGGACGTGGCTGGCCCGGGCCAGGGCCGGCAGCGGGCCGATCCGGCCGCCGACGCGCAGGCCGTCGCCGTCGGCGGTGACGGTCAGCCGGCCGCGGGCATCGCGCCCGGTGGTGGCCAGGCCGCCAGCCGCCAGCGCCGGCAACAGCGCCGCCTTCGCCGCCGGGCTGCCCCAGCGGGCGACCGCCAGGGCCGGCTCGACGTTGGTCTCGAGCAGCGCGGCCAGGCCGGCGCATCCGCGGCCCACCTCGAGCCCGCGCAGGGCCCGCGTCAGGTGCGGGTAGGGCCCGGCCAGCAGGCCGCCGTCGTCCTCGGTCAGCGCGTCGTCGAAGAAGCCGAGGTCGGGGCCGAGCGTGAAGAGGCGCTCGGGCGCGGCGGCCGCGCGATCGGCGTCGGCGGCCCAGGCCCGAAGATCCTTGTCGACGAACCGGCGCACCGTCTGCACGATCAGCGCCTGCTCGTCGTCGAGTGCGAAGTCCATGGCCGGCAGCATTGCGCACGGGCCGGGGGCGGTCGAGCCGCCAACGCCTTACTCGCCTTTCACTCTTGCGCCTCCGCCCGCTTCCGATTAGCTTGCGCACCGCTGGCGAGGTAGCTCAGGGGTAGAGCAGGGGTCTCATAAGCCCTTGGTCGGCAGTTCAAATCTGCCTCTCGCCACCCATGCCTGGCCACGGACGCGCGGCCCCGGCAGCGCGCCCGGCGCCGAGGCTCGTGGTCTTCACCCTGCGGTGCGTCGCCAAGCGGAGGTCGGTGCGCTATCCTCCGTCGCCATTCGGGGATCGTCTAATGGCAGGACAGCAGCCTTTGGAGCTGCTCATCAAGGTTCGAATCCTTGTCCCCGAGCCAGCCCCCCGCGAGCGGAGTCGCTACAGTCGACCCGGCTCTCGGCTCTCGCCGACCGACCGACCACCCATGAAGCTCGACAAGACCTGCGCCCTGTTCTTCGGCACCAAGATCGACTCGAAGCTGCGCGAGGCGCTGTCGCAGTCGAAGGCGGGCGACAAGAAGTACTTCGACGGCAGCTCCGAAGAGTTCTTGCGGATCCTCGAGGTCGAAGAGGAGAAGTGGATCGGCAAGATCATCAAGCCGGGGCCGATCGTGACCGAGGTTGACGACATCCAGCGCAACATCGTGTCGATCATGCGGCGGGTGGCGCCGGCCGCGCGGGTCTCGGCCTCGGGCATCCGCATCTTCGTGCTCCAGGGCGCGGTCACGGCCCACGCCGCGTCGGCGATCATCGACGACGGCGAGGACGGCGAGGATCCGGGCTCGTCGGGCTCGTCGGGCGCGTACATCGCGGTCGATCGCTAACCTCCGGAACCGCCGGCGTCGGCCAGCTCGTAGGCCAGGCCCCAGCGGATGCCGCGGTCGGAGATCACGATCTCCGGCGCACGCAGACGGACGACCAGGCGGGCGAAGATCGCGGCCCCCGCCGGGATGACGTCGACCCGCTGCGGCTCGAGGCCGACCATCGCCAGCCGCTCGGCCGCCGACGCGGTCAGCAGGCGTTCGGCCAGCTCGAGCAGGCGGGCCGGGGTCAGGGTCAGGCCGTGGACCCGCGCCGGATCGTAGTGGGCCAGCTCGAGCTCGAGCGCGGCCAGGGTGGTGGCGGTGCCGGCGCTCGCGACCAGCACCAGGTCGGTCGGCAGCTCGAGCGCGGC
This sequence comes from Myxococcales bacterium, assembly GCA_043775605.1. Classification (GTDB taxonomy): domain Bacteria; phylum Myxococcota_A; class Polyangia; order Haliangiales; family Haliangiaceae; genus UBA2376. The sequence continues at coordinate 5,086 of JAYVSF010000696.1, read as the reverse complement.
CAGGCGGGCGTCGATGTCGGCGGTCAGCGCGGCCCGGTCGTCGGCGGTCGGCGGATCGTGGCGCAGGTGGCGCTCGGCCAGGCGGACCGCGCCGATCGGGACGCTGACCTGCGAGACCACCTGCAGGCCGTCGGTGACGATGATCTCGGTCGACGCGCCGCCGACGTCGGCGACAGCGAACCGGCGGCCGCACAGGCCGGGCAGGCTGCGGGCCTGGGCCAGGAACGCCAGCGCGGCCTCGCGCTCGCCGGGGATGACCGCGATCTCGGCGCCGAGCAGGGCGCGCGCGGGCTCGACGAACTCGGCGCTGTTGCCGGCCTCGCGCACCGCCTGGGTGGCGATCACCGCGACCCGGTCGACCTGATGGTCGTCCATCGCGGCCTTGAACTCGCGGCAGATCGCGAGGCTGCGGGCGATGGCGTCGGGGTGGAGGCGGCCGCTGGCGTCGAGGCCCTGGCCGAGGCGGCCGAACCGGCACAGATCGGCGACCGCGCGCAGCTCGCCGTCGGGCCCGGGCTCGGTGATGAGCAGGAGCAGGGTGTTCGAGCCGATGTCGATGATCGCGGTCCGCATCGACGCAGCCTACCTCCGAGACTGTGAATCTTTCAGATTCCCAGCCTCTGGTTGATCGGCTCGCCGACGAGGAACATCGGCAGCGCCTGTACGGAAACGAGTCTGTTCACAAACTCGCCGACCCCGGCCCGACGCGAGGGCTTTGCTCGACGCCGCGCGAGTGCTCATACTGGTGGAGATGACGGATCCCTACCGGACCCCGCCACCCCCGCCCGCGGCGGGCGCCCGGCGCGGCGGCTGGGCCTGTCCGCGCTGCACCGCCAAGCTCGGCGGCGAGGAGCTGGCCGGGATCAAGCTCGATCGCTGCATCCGCTGCGAGGGCGTGTTCATGACTCTCGAGCGGATGACCGACCTGATCGAACGCCGCGAGCTGCTCGACGAGCTGCGGGCCCTGCTGCCGCGCGAGCCGCGCCGGATGACCGCGGCCCCCAGCCCGATGTACGTGAAGTGCCCGGTGTGCGCGACGCTGATGAACCGCAAGCAGTACGCCACCGGCGCCAAGGTCGTGATCGACGCCTGCCGTCAGCACGGGGTCTGGTTCGATGGCGGCGAGCTGGTCCTGGTCCTCGATTTCATCGCCGCCGGCGGGCTCGAGGAGGCCCGCCACCGCGATCAGGAGCGCCGCGCCGACGCTGCCCGCGAGGCCCGGCTGCGCGAGATCCTGGTTCGGGCCCGTCATCCGGCCAGCGCCATCGAGGCCCGGTACAGCGACGCCACCCCGCTCGCCGACTTGCTGTGGTGGCTGCTATGAGCGAGCGTCGGCGATGAAGGTCACGACCCTGGTCCTCACCGGCTTCCTCGGCGCCGGCAAGACCACGCTGCTCAACCGGCTGATCGCGGCGCGGGCCGCCGCCGGTGCGGTCAGCGGCAAGCTGGCGATCGTGGTCAACGAGCTGGGGGCGGTCGGCGTCGACGGTGATCTGTTGCCCCGCGGCGCGGCCCGCCAGGTCGAGCTGCCGGGCGGCTGCGTGTGCTGCGTGCTGGCCGACGACCTCGACCGGACCGTGCTCGAGCTGCTCGACGGCAACCCCGACGTCGACACCCTGGTGCTCGAGACCACTGGCGTGGCCGAGCCGCTGCCGATCGTGTGGACTCTCGAGCGGGCGCCGCTGGTGGCGCGGTTGCGGGTCGCGGCGGTGGTGACGCTGGTCGATCCGACCAGCTTCGCGGCGGCGCGGGCGACCTCGGTGGCGGCCGAGATCCAGGTCGAGGCCGCGGACGTGCTGCTGCTGGCGAAGGCCGACGTGACGACGGCCGAGCAGCGCGCGGCAGCGGGCGCCGCGCTGGCGGCCCTGGCGCCGGCCACGCCGGTGATCGAGGGCTCGGCCGACGAGCAGGTGGCGTGGCTCCTCGGCGTGCTCGCGGATCCGGAGGTGCAGGTCGAGCGGCGGAGCGCGGGCGAGGGCAAGGCCGGCGCCGAGCATGAGCACGCGCACGACGACGGGCACGTCCACGACGACGATTGCGCGCACGACCACGACGAGGCGACGCCGCGGGTGTCGCGGGCTCACGGCGTGACCGCGGTGGCGGTGCCGGCCACCGCCGTCGTCGATCTCGAGCAGCTCGAGGACGAGCTGGCCGCGTTGCCGGCGACGTACTTCCGCATCAAGGGCATCGTCCTCGCGATCGACCCGCGGCACGGCGGCGGCGCGCCGGCGTGGGTGGTGGTCCATCGGGTCGGCGCGCGGGTGTCGAGCGAGGCGATCGCGGCGCCGCGCGAGGCCGGCCGCCTGGTCGCGCTCGGCCGCGATGTCGAGGCGCACGCGCTGACCGCCGCGCTGACCGCGGCCCTGGTACAGTCGCCGGCGCGGGCGTGAGCAACTCCATCGACGACGGTCTGCGCGGGGCGTCGACCCTGCACGAGCTGCTCGCGCGGCTGCGCGCCGGCCTGGTCCTGCGCCAGCCGGTGCTGGTCGAGATCGACGACGGCGCGGGCGGCGACAGCACCGGGGTCGAGCGGACCATGTCGGTGCAGGTGCCGCGGGCCGGCGACTCCGACCTGCCCGACGAGCTCGCCCGCTGCCGGTTCCTGGTGGTGGGCCGCACGCGTGGCCCTGACCGCGACGCGGTGGCGTTCACCGTCGGCCGGGCCCGGACCTGCGACGTCGTGCTCGCCAGCTACTCAGTCAGCAAGCTGCACGCGACGATCACCCATGACCGCGACCGCGATCGGTTCGTGGTCACCGACCTGGCCTCGCGCAACGGCACCCGCATCGACGGCATCGCGGTCGATCCGGTGAGCGGCAGCGCGCTGTACGGCGGGGCCAAGGTCTCGTTCGGCGACGTCTCGTTCGTCTTTCTCGATCCCCCGACCGTGCGCAAGCTGGCGCGGCTGGCGCCATGAGCCAACCCCGCGCAGCCGTGGCGCTGGCCGTGGCGCTGGCCGTGGCGCTGGCCGCCTGTTCGCCCGATCGCGTCGAGGTCAGCCCCGAGCGCGGGGTCGAGCACAACCACGCCGCGCTCAACGCCGCAGTCGGCCGGTTCACCGCCGCCGGCCGCAGCCCCGAGGCGTTCCAGACCTTCAGCCGCGAGATCCTGGCGCTGCGCACCGGCATGGACAGCACCGTCGCCGAGCAGACCGAGCTGCAGAGCGTGGCCCTGATGCTCGACGCCGCGGCCCAGATCCCGGGCGCGGCGACCGGCGCGTCCGAGGCGATCCGCACGATCTGGCCGCTGGCCCTGGCCCCGACGATCACCGCGCCGATCCCGGGGCTGCCGCCGGCCGACGCCTGGGCCGAGTGGATGCCGCGCGCCGACGACAGCGACGCGGTCTACCTGGCGCGCCTGTGCGATCGCCTGCTGGCCCGGCAGTGCCGCAACGTCGTGCCCGAGGGTCAGGCCGCGGTGGTCGCGGCGGCCGCGATCCGCGACGCCTTCGAGCGGTTCCGGCGCGCGGTCGCGAGCTGTCCGGTCTGCACCGAGACGATCTGGGCCCAGCGGGTGCTGGCGTGGGCCGAACTCGATCGCGCCGCGACCGCCAACGTCGGGCGGGCCCGCGACGCCGCCCACCCGTCGCGCTGGCCGGTCGCCGGCCCCGGCGCGGTCGAGGTCCCGACCGGCCCGCTCCTGCGCATCGCCGCCGACGGCCTCGGCACCCTCGACGGCGACGACGTCCCGCCGCCCGCGCTGATCACCCGGCTGGCCTCGGCCCGCCGCACCAGCGGCGCGCGCGCGCTGCTGGTCCAGCTGCCACCCTCGGCTGCCAGCGAGCAGGTCCGCACGCTCCTCGTCCGCGCCGGCGCGGCGGGCTTCGCCGAGGTCGGGCTGATCGCGCGCCTCCCCACCTACCCGTGGACGGCGCGCGCGTACCGGATCGCCGTCGGCGCGTCGCTGCCGGTCCGCGACGCCGACACCGTCCAGGTCCTCGCCCGGTTCCTCGACCGCTAGGGAGCCTTGGCGAGCAATCAATAATGACTCTGGGCGTTCGGGGTCACGCGGGGAGGCCCGGGGGCTGCTTCTTCCACGACGCCACGCCGACGCCGGCCGTGGTCGTCGATGACCCGCCGGGCTCGGGCTCGACATCGACGCCCACCGAGATCATCCTGGCGCCGCCATGACCACCGAGCCGATGACCGATCGCGACCTCACCTCCGCCGAGCGCGTGCTCGCGCGGGTGCGGGCCGCCGCCGAGCCCGGCGCCACCGTCCTTGCCTACGGCTCGAGCGTCTACGCGCCCGCCCACGCCAGCGACGTCGACGTGCTGGTCTCGGACGACGATCCGGTGCGCCTTGCCGCCGCGCTCGGGCTGGCGGTCATTCCGACCACGCCGCCGCGTCTGCACGGGCTGCTCGACGGCGTCGATGTCGATGTCAGCGTCGTCAGCGGCGATGACGAGGTCACGCGGCGGCTGCGGGCCGGCCCGCGCGACGCGGCGTTGCTGGTGGCCCAGCTCCGCGAGCACGGCAAGGACGAGGTCTTCCAGGCGGCGTGGCCGCACGTGCGCCAGTTCGTGCGGGCCCGCGCGCTTGGCCACAACGGCCTCGGCTGGTTCGGCAGCTTCGGCTGGGCGCTGCTGCTCGCGGTCCCGCTGGTGGTCGACGCCGAGCTGGGCGCGGCCCCGGTCGGCGCCGCGGTGCCCGCCTGGGTGCGCTGGCTGGCGCGGCTGCGGCTCGGCACCCGGGTCGCGTTCGACGGCGTCCGCGCCGGCGATCCCGAGGCGCTGGCCATCATCGCGCCGGCCTCGCCGGTCCGCGACGTCGCGCGCCTGAGCCGCCGCGCGGCGACCGTGCTGCTGGCCGAGGCCCAGGCCGCGGCGCGCGCGATCGGCCCGGTCGCCACCGACGCCGACGCGCTGGCGCGGATCGCCGATCTCGCGAGCGAGCCACCGGCGGGCGCGACCCTGGTCATCGCCGGCGACGACCCCCACACCCGTGGCCGCTACGACGGCATCGCCCGCGGTCGCCACGGCGTCGTCGACGGCGAGCGAGTGCGGGTGTTCGCCGACGCGACCAGGTGGCGGCCCGAACTGCGGCCGCACGCGACCCTGCGCCTCGGCGGCGACGGGACCGACCTC
>JAYVSF010000695.1:0-2499 GCA_043775605.1 Myxococcales bacterium | reverse complement strand
GGCCCCCACATCAAGAAGCCGGCCGCCTTCACCGGCCCGCCCGGCACCGCCACCGGCTACATCTTCGTCGGCCAGGTCGAATTCTAGAGCGTGGACGAGGAGTGACCATGCCGATCCGCACGTTCCGCGACGTGAGCGAGATGGACGATGGGCCGTGGTACGAGCGCACCGATCCGGCGCTGATCGACGCGATCCGTCGGGTCTGGGCCTTCGCCGAGCGAACCTGCCCGCTGCGGTTCCCCCCCCCGGAGTCTATCGCCACCGGTCGCTCGCTGACGTCGACGCTCAGCGCGAGCAGTGGGAGGCCGCCAACTTCACCGGCTTCCAGGCCCGTCGCTCGCGCTGAGCGGTCGGGCCCGGCGCCGCCTTCACGGGAGGACGGCGCTCACGGCGACAGCGACGTCCGGGAAGGCAGCCAGGGCGATGCGGGTGCCGCGGCGAACTGTCTCGACCGAGCCGTAGCCGTCCGGCCCCGGCTCGCGCCGGACCTCGATGGTGCGAGCCACGACATCGACCAGCCAGTACTCGGGCACGTTCATCGCCGCGTAGAGCGGGCCCTTGGTCTCGCGGTCGTACTCTTGCGACGTGCGCGCGACCTCGATGATCAGCTGCGCGCGGTCGGGGTGGGCGAGATCGTAGTCGCCGAGCGGCACGACCGCAAGGTCGGGCTCGGGCTCCGACTCGTCGGGAGCGAGCAGCGGTAGCTGGACCCGGACATGGGCGCGTCCTGCCAGGGCGGTCACCAGTAGCTCGGTGAGTCGCTGGATCGGCCCGGCGTGCGGAGGCCCTTGCGGTGTCATGCGGATGATGACCCCTCGGATCAGCTCGAGGTGTTCGCGCTCGAACGTGCCCAGCTCGACGAGCCGGTCGTACTCGACGCGACGCAGGCGTCGGACCGCCGACGGGTCCACCGCCGGGAGATTGGTCCAGACCGAAACCTGCATCGCATCAGCGTAGCACTCGCTCGGCGGTGACGGCAGCGAAGACGCCGTCGCGCCACGACGATCGCGCGATCGGCGCCCAGGGTCCGCACCGAAACGATTGCTGGCGAGCCGGTGTGCCAGCCGCCGATGAGCGAGCGGGCCGAGCGGCCCGCGACGGCCGCCGAGGTTCAGCGGGGCGGGACCGCCCGTGCGACGGTGGTTCTGCCGTAGTGGTTCGGCGGGGCCGCGTCCGAGAACGTCCGGATGCCGGACGGGTGTGGCCGGATCTCGGACGGCGCTGTCCGGGCGGCGACGGATCACGAGGAGTTGCGACTGGCATGCGGCGTGCAATGGCGGGCGCCATGCTGCCTCGTGCTGTCCTGCCCGGCGAGAACCTCCTCATCACCCGCCGGTGCACCCAGCGGACCTTCCTGTTGCGGCCCGACGAGGAGACCAACCAGACGTACCTCTACGTGCTCGGCCTGGCCGCGCAGCTCGCCAGGGTCGACCTGATCCACGCGATCACGGTCTCGAACCATGAGCACGTCAGCACGCACGACGCGGAGGGTCGGCGGGTCGAGTTCTACCAGTACCTGCACGAGCTGGTCGCGCGGGCGACCAACGCGCTGCGCGGCCGGTTCGAGAACTTCTGGTCTAGCGAGCAGACCTCGGTGGTGCGGCTGGTCGAGGTCGACGACCTGATCGAGAAGGTGGTCTACGCCGCCACCAACCCGGTGGCGGCCGGCCTGGTCGAGCGCGTGCACCACTGGCCGGGCGTCAACACGCTGCGCGCCCTGCTCGACAAGAAGCCGATCGTGGTGAAGCGGCCGCGCCACTTCTTCAGCGACGACATGCCCGAGGAGGTCACGCTCCACTTCACGATCCCGCCGGGGCTCGGCGACGTCGACCAGATCCTCGCGCGGATCCGGGCCCGGGTCGCCGAGGTCGAGGCCGAGCACATCGCTCGGCGGGCCGCGACCGGGGCGCGGGTGCTGGGCCGCCGCGCGGTGCGCGCCCAGTCCTGGCGCGACCGCCCGACGACGCACGAGCCGCGCTTCGGCCTCCGGCCGCAGGTCGCGTCCCGCAACAAATGGGCCCGCATCGAGGCGCTCCAACGCAACCGCCTCTTCCTCGAGGCCTACGGCGACGCGCGCCGGCGCTGGCTGCTGGGCGCGCCCACGCTCTTCCCGCCCGGCACGTACTGGCTCAGCCGCTTCGCCTTCGTCCCCGTCGCCAACCCGTCCAGGGTCGCGATCCGCGACCCCGTGAACTGACCGCGCCCGTCACCCTGCGCCCCTGGAGGTTCACCGCCTCCGCACCAGCGTGTGCCACCCGGCACGCGCCGTCGCGGCGTGGCCGCTCGCGTTCCACGCGGCCCACGGACCGGCCCTGTTCGGCGCCGCGGTCGCCCACCGGCGCCCTCCGGCACCCCGCCCGCGAGCCCCGTTTCGACCAAGACCCTCGGTCGGGGCCCCGGGGATTGCGGACGGCGAGGTCAGCCGGGTCGCCGGCCAGGTCGTGGCCTCCGGCACCGTCGAGAACCTGACCGATCGCCCGGTGGTGGCCGTGATCGTCG
>JAYVSF010000694.1:0-8599 GCA_043775605.1 Myxococcales bacterium | reverse complement strand
TGACCACGACCGAGGCCAACGACGTCTTCGCCGTGCTGCGCGATCACGAGGTCACGCTCGACAAGCAGACCTGGAACCGCCGCTATCGCGGCTTCATGGAGAAGATCAAGACCGGCTCGCTGTTCGACGTCGCCGAGGTCTTCCGCGATCTGCAGCGGCTCAAGAGCACGAAGGTGCTGTCGTTCGGCGAGCGCCGCATGCTCGAGACCGCGCGCGCGTTGATCGTGCGCGAGCTGTCGGTGGCGCGGAAGTGGACCGAGGCCCACACCCAGTCGGAGCTCGAGAAGGCCTGCGCCTGATCCTGCGCCTGTCGATGGTATCGTGAGCGGAGCGCGCCATGGCCGATCCGCTCGCCCCGACCGTGCCCGCCCGACCGCGCGGCGAGGACGCGACGGAGCCGGCCGACAGCAGCGACGCGCCGGCCTCGGCGGCGCTGCCTGACGCGATCCGGCGGGCGACGCCGGTGTCGGATCCGCTCGAGGTCGCAGTGGCCGAGGCCCGGGCCGCGGCCGCGCTGTTCGGTGAGGCGGCAGCGGTCCAGGTCGGGCGCTACCGGCTGATCGAGCGGGCCGGCGCCGGCGGCATGGGCGTGGTGTGGTCGGCCTGGGATCCGGACCTCAACCGCGGGGTCGCGCTCAAGCTGGCGTCGTCGGGCGACGAGGCGGCCCGGGCCCGGGCCCGCGACGAGGGCCGCGCGCTGGCCCGGCTCTCGCACCCGAACGTGGTGCCGATCTACGACGTGTTCGAGGCGCCCGAGGGCGTGTTCCTGGTGATGGAGCTGGTGAAGGGTCAGACCCTGCGCGCGGTCGCTCGCGAGGGCGCGTCGGTGGCCGAGCTGGTGCGCGCGTACCGGCAGTGCGGCGAGGGCCTGGCCGCGGCCCACGACGCCGGCCTGGTCCATCGCGACTTCAAGCCTGACAACGCGATCCTGGGCGCCGACGGCCGGGTCCGGGTGCTCGACTTCGGCCTCGCCCACGCGGTGACGATCGACGACGGCGCGTCGCCCGGCATCGCCGGCACCCCGGCGTACATGGCGCCCGAGCAGCGGCGCGGCGATCCGCTGACCGCGGCGGTCGATCAGTGGGCGCTGGCGGTGTCGCTGCGCGAGGCGGTCGGCAGCCGCGGGCCGGTGCCGCGCTGGCTCGAGCCGATCCTGGCCCGGGCCACCGCCGCCGAGCCGGGCGCGCGCTATCCGTCGATGACGGCGCTGCTGGCCGCGCTCGCGCTCGATCCCGCGACCCGCTGGCGGCGGCGCGCGGTCGCGGCGGGCGCGGTGGTGGCGCTGGCCGCGGTCGCGGGCGCGTTCACGATCGGGCGCGCCAACAAGGCGCCGTCGCCGTGCGAGGGCAGCGCCGCCGCGATCGCCGCGAGCTGGGGCGGGGCCCGCCGCGCTGCCGCCAGCGCCCACCTCGCCGCGCTGACCGGCGGCTACGCCCGCGAGTCGGCCCCGCGCATCACCGACGCGCTCGATGGCTACGCCGCCGGCTGGGTCACTGTCCACCGGGCCTCGTGTCGCGCCCACGAGCGCCACGAGCTGTCGAGCACGGCCTACGACCGTCGCACGGCGTGCCTGGCCCGCCGCCGCACCGCGCTCGCCACCGTCGGCGAGCTGGCCGACGGCGCCACCGTCGACGCCCTGCCCGGCCTGGTGCTCGCGGTCGGCGGCCTGGCCGACGTCGCCGGCTGCGAGGACGACGACGCCCTGGCCTCGCCGGTGTCGCCGCCCGTCGCCAGCCAGCGCGACCTTGCCACCGTGATCGCCGACCTGATCGCCCGCGTCGACGTCGAGCGCGACGCCGGCGACATCGACGCCGCCACCCGCGACGCCGAGGCCGCGCTGACCCGCGCCCGGGCCCTCGCCTATGCGCCGCTGGTCGCGCGGGCGCTGGTGGCGCGCGGTCGCATCGCGCTGGCGACCACGGCCCGAGGCCGCGGCCGCGACGACTTCGTCGACGCCACCCGCCGCGCCCTCGAGGTCGGCGACGAGCCGCTCGCGATCGAGGCCTACGCCCGGGCGGCGTTCGCGATCGCCACGACCGGCCAGCCGGACGCGGCGGTCGAGGGGCTGCCGCTGATCGAGGCCATCACCAGCCGCCTGGGCGATCACGCCGCGTTCGCGCGGGCGCTGCTGCACCACAACGTCGGCACCGTCGAGCTGGCCAAGGGCGATCGGCCCGGCGCGCGGACCCTCCTCGAGCAGGCGCGGCGCGACGCCGTCGGCCTGACCGACGCCGCCGCCATCGAGATGACGGTCGTCCTACAGAGCTTGATGATCGCCGAGGACGACGACGACGCTCGTCGGCGCCTCGGCGACGATCTGGTGACCATGCGGACCCGGCTGCTCGGCGCCAACCATCCCCTGACCCTCGACGCCGCGCTCATCCGCGGTGGCCTGATCGCGGATCGAGAGCGTGGCCGCGAGGCACTGACGGCGCCGTGCAACGCCCTGGCCGAGTTGCACCCGTCGCACCAGCAGGACATCCGCGAGTGCACCTACGAGCTGCTGTGGCGGGCCGCGGTCGCCGGCGATCACGCGACCACCACCGCCATGGCCCGCCGCATCCTCGACCTGGCGGTGCCCGACGATGTCGACAGCCGCGTGCCCCGCGCCCGCGCCTACCTCGCGATCGCCAACAGCGATGCCGCCACCGCCCTCAGCGAGCTCGCGACCATCGCGCCAGTCCCCGCCACCGCCCCGTGGTGGCGTCGGATGACCGATATCGATGTCGCGCTGGCCGTCGCGCTCGCCGAACTCGCTCGCGGGGACCGCTCGGCCGCCGCCGTCGCCCTCGACCGCGGCGACCAGATCGCCCGATCGATCGTCGGCGCGCCACCCACCGAGGTCGGCCACCGCGTCGACGCCATCGCCGCCCTCCGCCGCAGGCTGTGAGGCTCCGAGCGCAACTCGCCACAGGGTTGATTCTTGGCAACCCTGTGAGTCAGGGCGTCGCGGGGCTGTAGGTCCGCAGGTAGAACGGGCTCTGGTCGCCCGCGCACGGCAGCAGCACCTTGCCGGCGGCGGCGCAGGAGGCCGCGATCTGCGAGTCCATGTCGTTGAACGAGCCGTGCAGCCGATGGACATCGAGGCAGGTCGCGCCGCTCTCGTTCCAGTGGGCCTCGCTGCTGGCGACCGGGATCGCCGGGCTCGACCAGCCGCCCGTGCTGACCCAGCGGATCGGCGTGCCCTGCACGGTGAACGCCTCGCCCGTGTTGCAGACGTCGCTGGTGTACATTTTCAGCATCGCCTGGCGCTGGGCCTGGGTGGTCGGCATCGCCGCGGTCTGGGTGGCATCGGTGTGGCGGTTGAGCGCGAGCTTGGCGATCACGGTACCGGCGCAGCCGATGTTGAACCAGTTGCCGGCGCCGCGCGGCGAGCTGGCGGTCACGGTCAACGTGTCGGTGTTGTAGCGATCCCCGGTGAACAGGATCGCCTCGGTGATCGAGTCCCACTCCTTGCCCTCGCCATCGATGCGGTTGGGCGGGTCCTTGCAGACCGGCACGGCGTGGGTCACGGCGGGGTAGGTCTGCCGCCACTGCAGCTCGTAGGTGTTGACCAAGCCGGCCGGGCCCTGCCAGAACTTCTGGACGGTCGAGGCGCTGGTGATCTTGATCGCGTAGCGGGCGGTCGGCCCATCGACGGCGAACTCGGCCCCGACCAGGCCCTGGCCGGTCAGCGCGTTGATCCAGCCGAAGCCGAGGATGTACTGCTTGCCGACCAGCACGGTGCCGGTGACGTCGGCGCGATAGGCGGCGCCGTTCTTGGTGAACGAGGTGATCCGCAGGCCCTCGGCGTTGGCGGTGGCGCCGGTCTCGTCCAGCTCGTGGAACTCGGTCGGCCCGAGGTACGCCGAGTTCGAGCTGCAGCCCAGCTTGGGGCACTCGTCGCCGTTGCCGCCGATCACCGGCAAGGCCTCGGAGCCGAGCCCGAGGTCGTCGGTGCAGGACGCGGCGAGAGGAAGGAGCGCGAGGGTCAGGGTCAACGTGGTCCGCTTCATCGTGGGGGGATGGAGACCGGACCGGACGGGCTGTGACCGGGTTCGCACGAGAAAGGTCACCGGCCGGGGGTGAAGCACCACTGCTTGGCGCAGCAGTTGAAAGTCGCGCGGGCCGCGTGCTAGCGTCCGACCCGCCCGCATGCAGGTCCACGTCGCGCGTGCCGAGCTGGTCACCCTCCCGGTCGATGCGATCGTCAACCCGGCGAATTCGCTAGGGATCATGGGCGGTGGCATCAGCGGAGCGATCCGTCGCATCGGCGGCGACGCGATCCAGCACGATGCCATGGCAGCGGCGCCGATCGCGGTCGGTGCGGCCATCATCACCACGGCCGGCACCCTGCCCTGCCGGTTCGTGATCCATGCACCGATCATGGAAGAGCCCGGCCAGAAGATCCCGGCAGAGAACGTCCGGCGCGCGGCCCGGGCGTCCTTGATCGCCGCGGACGTGAAGCAATTCAAGATGATCGCGTTCACCGGGATGGGAACGGATCTGGGCGACGTGCCGATGGACGAGGCGGCTCGGGCGATCGTCGAGGAGATCCGGGCGCACAAGCGGCCGTGCCCCGAGACGGTCTACCTGGTGGACGCGCACTCGCCGATGGTGGAGGCCTTCGAGGAGGCCCTCCGCAACGCCGTCCAGAATCTTTAGCGAGCCTCGGCGAGCGATCTTCCGTGCCTGCGCGCGACGTTGACGCCTGCGGGATCGGGCGGTTTTCTGGCGCCCGACCGGGTTGAACATCGACGGGCCCGGTGCTCTATACTCGGCCCGCTTTGCAGCTCCAGGCGTTCACCCCGGCCGGCCTCGCGATCCTCTGCACCCTTTGTTTCTGTGGGCTTTTCACGTTCCTGGCGGTCGCCATCGGCCCCAAGGCGAGCAGCCCGGAGAAGCTCAAGCCGTTCGAGTGCGGCTCGGAGCCGATCGGCACGCCGCGCGGCCGCTACTCTGTCAAATTCTACCAGGTCGCAATCCTTTTCCTGGTCTTCGACATCGAAGCTGCCTTCATGTACCCATGGGCCCAGCTCTACTCGAAGCTGTCGCTCAACGCGGCCGGCGGGGTCAGCCCGTTCGGCTTCATCGAGATGCTCGTGTTCGTCGCGATCCTCGTCGTCGCGCTGGCCTACGTCTGGCGCAAGAAGGCGATCGGCTGGGACTGAGCAGCAACCTGGCCACCTTCGGCGACCTCACCCTGGTCGCCTCGCCCGGAGACATGCCTTGCTAGAGATGATCACCAGCAAGCTCGAGGACGCGGCCAACTGGGGCCGCAAGTTCTCGCTGTTCAGCTACCCGTTCGTGACGGCGTGCTGCGGCATGGAGTTCATGTCGGTGTCGGCGCCCAAGTACGACATCGCCCGGTTCGGCGCCGAGTTCCCGCGGTTCTCGCCGCGCCAGTCCGATCTGCTGATGATCGTCGGCACGATCACCGAGAAGCAGGGCCCGGCGCTCAAGCGCATCTACGATCAGATGACCGAGCCCAAGTGGGTCATCGCGTTCGGGGTGTGCGCGTCGACCGGCGGCTTCTACCAGAACTATCACACGATGCCGGGCGCCGATCAGGTCATCCCCGTCGACGTCTACATCCCGGGCTGCCCGCCGCGGCCCGAGCAGGTGCTCGACGCCCTCATCCTTCTGCAGGACCGCATCCAGCGCAAGGACGGCCACAGCCAGCTGCGGCTCAAGCGCGAGAAGATCACGCTGGCGGCGCGCGAGGCCGAGGAGTAGCCCATGGCCCAGAACGTCCTCGACACACTCACCGTACTCAGAGCCAACTTCGGCGCCGACATCGAGCGGACCGAGACCCAGCACGGCGACGAGATCGCGGTGGTCAAGGCCGCGGCGCTTATCGCCATCGCGACCTTCCTGCGCGACGACCCGGCGATGCTGTTCGACGCGCCGGTGTTCGTCACAGCGATCGATCTGCTGCACTGGCAGCCGGTCCACGCCAAGGCTGATTCCGGCGATGTCCGCCCGGCGTACGACGGCGTCAGCCCGCGCTTCGAGGTCTGCTACCAGCTCCGCTCCAACCCGCACCGCCGCCGCATCCGCCTCAAGATCCTGGTCACCGAGGCCAAGCCGACGGTGCCGTCGCTGACCCCGCTGTGGGTCGGGTTCAACTGGCAGGAGCGCGAGACCTTCGACATGTACGGCATCCGGTTCGAGGGCCACCCCGACCTGCGCCGCATCTACCTGTACGACGAGTTCGTCGGCTACCCGCTGCGCAAGGACTACCCCAAGGAAAAGCGGCAGCCGCTGGTCCGTCGCACCGACCTCGTCGGCGATCACTGAGCTCGACCGAGCTCGACCACGTCCTGGCGCCCCCGGCACGAAAGACCCCATGGCTGACCTCAAGACCCTCGTCCTCGGACGCAAGGACGCCGCCGATCTCGATCGCGAGCAGGAGCTGCCCCACGAGCTCATGACCGTGAACATGGGCCCGTCGCACCCGGCCATGCACGGCACGGTGCGCATCGTGCTCACCGTCGACGGTGAGCGCATCGTCCAGAGCGACGTCCAGCCCGGGTACCTGCACCGCTGCTTCGAGAAGGAGGCCGAGCACGCCACCTTCACCCAGGTGTTCCCGTACACCGACCGGCTCAACTACGTCTCGCCGATGATCAACAACGTCGGCTACGCGATGGCCGTCGAGAAGCTGCTCGACCTGACCGGCAAGCTGCCACCGCGGGTCGAGTACATCCGGGTCATCGTCAGCGAGCTGTCGCGCATCACCGACCACCTGACCTGCGTCGGCGCGTCGGCGATGGAGCTGGGCGCGTTCACGCCGCTGCTGTACATGCTCAAGGCCCGCGAGTGGCTGTACACGCTGCTCGAGGAGGTCTCGGGCGCGCGCCTGACCCACTCGTACGTGCGGGTCGGCGGCGTGGCCAAGGATCTGCCGGACGGCTGGACCGCCAGGGTCGCCGCCCGCATGACCGAGATGCAGGGGGTCCTCGACGAGTGCGAGGCCATGCTCAACGAGAACAAGATCTTCCGCGACCGCATGGCGGGGGTCGGCGCGTTCAGCAAAGCCCAGGCGATCGCGTGGGGCTGCACCGGCCCGATCGGCCGCGCCGCCGGCGTCGACTACGACGTCCGCCGCGACCACGCCTACTCGGTCTACCCCGAGCTCGAGTTCGACGTGCCCGTCGGCACGACCGGCGACTGCTACGACCGCTACCTCGTCCGCGTCGAAGAGATCAAGCAGTCGATGCGGCTGCTCGCGCAGTGCTTCGCGCGACTGCCGGACGGCCCGGTCATGGTCGACGACCCGCGGGTCGCGCTGCCGCCCAAGACCGACGCGTACAACACGATCGAGTCGATGATCCGGCACTTCAAGCACATCGTCGACGGCATCCGCGTGCCGGCGACCGAGGGCTACAGCTTCGTCGAGGGCGGCAACGGCGAGCTCGGCTTCTACATCGTCACCGACGGCACCGGCCGGGCCTACAAGTGTTACTGCCGGAGCCCCTCGCTGGTGCACCTGTCGACCGCGTCCACGCTGATGCAAGGCCACCTCATCGCCGACATCGTGCCGATCTTCGGCATGATCAACATGATCGGTGGCGAGTGCGACAAGTGAAGTATGTCTGACCCCACTCCGACGCCCGCTACTCCTCCCGCCACCCAGGCGGCTCCCCCGCCGGTGGCCGCGCCGCCCGACACCGTCAACCTCACGGTCGATGGCCACGCGGTCTGCGTGCGCAAGGGCACCAACGTGCTCGAGGCGGCCAAGCAGGCCGGCATCGAGATCAGCGCGTTCTGCTACCACCCGGGCCTGTCGATCGCCGCCTGCTGCCGGCAGTGCCTGGTCTCGATCGAGAAGAACCCGAAGCTGCAGCCGTCGTGTCAGCAGACCGCGGCTGAGGGCATGGTGGTCCACACCACCGACAAGGCGTCGACGCTCGCGCGCAAGCAGATGCTGGAGTTCACGCTGGTGAACCACCCGATCGACTGCCCGATCTGCGACAAGGCCGGCGAGTGCACGCTGCAGAAGCAGTACTTCGACTACGACAACGCCGACTCGCGGGTCGACACCCCCAAGGTCCACAAGCCCAAGGTCGTCGACCTCGGGCCGCACATCGTGCTCGACGCCGAGCGCTGCATCCTGTGCACCCGCTGCATCCGGGTCTGCGACGAGGTCGCCGGCGAGCACCAGCTCGAGATGGCGCACCGCGGTGATCACGAGGAGCTGGGCTGCGCGCCCGGCGAGGAGCTCGACAACCCGTACTCGCTCAACACCGTCGACGTCTGCCCGGTCGGCGCGCTGACCGCGAAGGACTTCCGCTTCACGATGCGGGCCTGGGAGCTCGACAGCTCGCCGTCGATCTGCCCGGGCTGCAGCACCGGCTGCAACATCGAGCTGCACCACAAGAACGATCGCGTCTGGCGGATCCAGCCCCGGCGCAACGCCGAGGTCAACGGCCACTGGATGTGCGACGAGGGCCGCTTCACCTACCACGAGCTGCGCGAGCAGCGGCTGACGGTGCCGACCGTCGGCGGGCTGCCGGCGTCGTGGGACAAGGCGCTCAAGGCGGCCGGCGACAAGATCACCGCCGCGCTCAAGACCCCGGGCACCATCGCCGTGGTGCTGTCGGCCCAGGCCAACAAC
>JAYVSF010000693.1:0-2726 GCA_043775605.1 Myxococcales bacterium | reverse complement strand
ATCGCTGCACCTACCGCCGAGACCGGCGACCAGCACGACCGAAACCAGAGACGAGGGGCGCATGAGTCCTCCGGGGTCAGTCGGTCACGCATTGCACGTGCAGGAAGGTGCCGCTCCGCACCGAGCCGTCGCCGCGCTCGACGTCGAGGGCGAGCTGCTCGGGCGCGTCGGGGCACTGCTGAGGGTCGGGCAGGATGCGCCAGCACGGCCGGGCACCGTCGCCCTTGCTGCACGCGGGGATGACGGTCTCCTCGCGGCGATGGCCGTGGAGCTGGCGGACGTCGACGACCGAGCACTCGTACTGGGGCCCCGGCGCCTCGGGGTCGCGATCGCGCAACCGGCGCGGGAAGCAGGGTTTTCCGATCGCCCAGCCGCCGACGGCGACGTTCTGCAGCGCGTCCTGGAACGTGGCGCTGCAGATCGACGTGACCGTGTTCCGATTCGGGAAGCTCCGAAGGAACTCGGCAAGTCGGACCGGCGGCACCGCGCCATCGTCCGGGTCGCCGGAATCCGCCTGGAAGCACGACGGCTCGACCCTCGGATAGGCCGGGTGGGCGGGATCGGGACCGACCACGACGGTGTGGCGCTCGTCGTCCTTGCCGACGACGCCGGCGACGATGACCATGCTCGGATCCTCCTTGAGGCCCTTCAGGAAGTCGACGTAGCGATCGAGCTCGTACAGGTACGGCGACTGCGGGTTGGCCCTGCAACCGGTCCGGGTGCCGAACGCGCGCGGGTCGGCCGGCCCGTCGTCGCAGGTCACGCCGAACTCGAAGCAGCGGTACGAGGTGCGCGGCCCGAGCGGCGAGGCCAGGCCGGCGGTCGGGTCGCCGAACATCGAGCCGGCCGCGGTCGAGCAGTCGTCCTCGTCGGTGATGAACACCACCAGCAGGTAGGCGTCGGGCCGCAGGAAGCCCGGGTTCTTGCCCGGCTGCAGCGCGCGGTACGCGGCCTCGAGCGGCATCTCGAAGCCGCAGCCGTCGGTGCCGAGCTGGACCATGCACGCGAACAGCGGCGCGAGCTCGCCGGTGTAGTTCTTGATCCGCTGGCCGTGGCCGTCGATGCCATCCGAGATGAACCAGCCGTCGAGCCCGGTGCAGGCGGCCGGGACGAGGAGGTTGCCGTCGTCGCCGTGGCCGGTGCAGCCCGGCACGCCGGTCATGCCGGCGGCGCCGACGTCGGTCGACACGACCCCGATGTGGACGTCGGGCAGCCCACCTTCCACGGTCTGGAGCACGCCGATGAAGGACGGAGCGTTCGCGGCCAGGGCCGCCTGCTCACCGGCCATCGAGGCCGAGTCATCGACCACGAACAGGATGTCGAAGGCGCCCGGAGAGGGCACCGGGATCACCTTGGTGTCGACGCAGTCGGCGACCGGGTCGGTGCGGCCGAGGTACGGGTCCGCGCACCCGGTGACCGCGACGACCGCCGCGACTGACCCGACCGAGACGAGCGACCAACCGCGCATGGCGTCCGATCACAGTGCAAGGCGGTCGCCAGATCTCGGCGCGAGTGGTGGAGCGCACTTGCGCGGCGCGGGCAGGTCGTGCGTGCCAATCAGGTTGGCGCCGAGGCCCGGTCGCGAAACCAGGTTGTCACGCGCCGCCGCCGATGACCGCCACGATCGATCATCGCTACGAGGACGGCTGGCACGTCCGCCTGCACGTGGAGCCGGCCGACGGGTCGGGTATGGTCCGGCCGTGCCCGGTCCCGTCTTCCTGTTCGGCGCCGGCTCGATGCTGGGCTGGTCGCTGTGGTGCGCGCGCGGCGACGCCCCCGTCACCGGCTTCGGCAATCGCGACCCGCGGCGCTGGCCGGAAGGGATCGGGCGCGGCCTCCATCTCAACGACGAGGCCGCGGTCGCCGGCTTGTTCGCCCGTGAGCAGCCGCGGTTGATCGTCCGCTGCGCCGGTGTGTGCGACGTGCTGGTCCTGGCCCGCGCCAACACCCTGGTCGTGCGATCGGGGCTGTGGATCGGCCCGTCGGCCACCGGCCGCATCGGTCACCTCGACTGGCTGCGCCATCGCCACCGTCGCGGGCTGCCCATGACCATGGTCCTCGACGAGGTCCGTTCGGCAGTGTGGGCCGAGGACGCGGCCCGGCGGGTGTGGGCGCTGGCGCGGTCGGCGATCACCGGGATCCGCCACGTCACCGCGACCCGGGCGGTGGCCCGGCCCGAGCTCGCGCGGTTCGTCGATCGCCACTTCGCGATCGGCGCGACCTTCGGCGTCCAGCTCCGGGGCGAGCGCCGGGCCCCGCACATCGGTAACGTCGAGCTCGCGACCCGCCACCGCGATCACCTGGCTGCGCCACTGCCGGCTGTGGTTCCGCTCTAGTAGAACGTGCCGCCGCCGAGCCAGCCACCGCCGAGGCCGCCGCCGTCGGTGGGCGTGGCCGCGATCGGCCCGCCGTCGAACCGCACGATCACGCCGCCGACCACGAAGGCCGAGCGGTCGGGCGCGACCCAGGCGCCGTCGAGCCAGGTCGCCCACTCCGGCGTGAGCAGTTGCCTGGTGTCGGCGTCGTAGAGTTGATAGGCGATGTGGCGGATGTCGCCGGTCGCGGTGCCGACCAGGACCCGCCAGTAGTGGGTGCCGGCGATCGGCTCGGCGTCGCCGCAGTCGTCGGGCTCCTCGCAGTTCGCGGGGTCGACGCCGGCGGCCTTGGTCTCGGCCGGCCGCGCGGGCTCGGGCGGCTGATGATCGGCGCGGGCCAGCACCGTCGCC
>JAYVSF010000692.1:0-13172 GCA_043775605.1 Myxococcales bacterium | reverse complement strand
GCCTGATCGAAGAGCCGCCCGAGATCCGCGGCCATCGTCTGGCAGTCGGCGGCGTCGGTGGTGATGGTCGCCATGGTCGCCAGGGTCTCGGCCAGGCCGACGGCCAGCTCGGGCCGGAGCGCGACGTCGGGCCCGGCGTCGACGCCGGCGTCGACCGCGGTCGGCTGGTTGCGGGCCGGCTCGCGCGGGGCTCCACGTCCACCTCCGCAGGCTGCCAGCGCCAGCGCGACCAGCGCCGCCGCCAAGGCCGCGTTCACATCGCCCCCAGGTCGAACGTGGCGACCACGTCGCTGGTCGCGACCGTCGCTACGTAGTGGCCGATGACGTCGATCCGCTCGAGCGACACCCGCGGCGCCACGCCCTGGAACACCGGCGACAGCCCGGTCAAGGCCGGCCGATCGTCGGTGGCCAGGTAGGTTACCTGGATCCGGCTCTCGTCGACGATCTCGTGGCCGGTCGCGACCACGTCGAGCACCTTGTTGCCATCGAGGTCAGCGACCGTGGTCGAGGTTGGCAGGGTGGTGAGGTCGCCCGCGAGGCGCCCGTCGTCGCCGCCGAACAGCTGGTCGGTCGTGAGCGTGAAGGACGCCAGCCGCGGGCCGGTGACGTCGAGCGTCGCGCCGGCCAGGCGCCACCTGTCGTTGGCGTCGTTGGGGTCGACCCTGTAGCCGAAGAAGCCCGACGCGATCGGCGACGGCAGCTGGGTGGTCGCGACGCCGGCGCGGATCAGGTAGGTCACGACCGGCGGATCGGGCATCTGCACGGTTCGCAGCTGGCCGCGCACGACCGCGGTCCGCTTCACGCCGCCAGTCGGATAGGTCAGGCAGACGGTGGCCATCAGCCGGCCGGGGGCGATCGCGTTGACCGCGGCGGTGAGCGGGCCGAGGTTGTCGCCGGGGCCGGCGACGTGTGGCTGCGCCGGGCCGTCGAACGCGACGTACGGGCCATCCCCGGCGCGGATCAGCAGGCCCAAGGGGTCGGTGCCGTCCTCGCACGCGTCGAGCGACGTCATCTCGGTCGCGGCCAGGTCGATGCCGCCGATCCCTGGCTCGAGCGTCGCGGTGGCGAGGTTGACCCTCCGCCAGCCGCTGGCCGCGCGGGTCCAGAAGTTCTTCTTCCAGGCCACCAGGCTGCGGATCGGCTCGTTGGCGACGATCTCGCGCCGGGTCAGCGCCAGCGAGTTGGGGCGGTTCTCGACCAGCACGATCCGGTATACGGGGACGTCGCCGCCCGACACGAAGATGGCCGCGCCGTGCACGCCGCCCTCGTGGAAGAACGCCCACGACGGCGCCGCCTGGTTGTGGACCCGCCCCATTCCGGCCGGCGCCAGCAGCACCGCGGCGTCGGGCACCGGGGTCAGCGGCTCGAACGCGCGGACCACCAGCGGCGTCTCGGCCCACGGCGCCCGGACCGTCACCTCGACCGGCCCCGGCTGCACCGTTGGGGTGAGGGTGCCCAGGACCCGCTCGAGCGGCACGGTCGCAAGTCCGGCGCTGACGCCCGCGGGGCAGGCCGGGCCCACACCGCCGCACGACATCGCGGTCACGATCTGCGGGCGGTCGGCGGCTCGATCGCGCAGGTCGATCTGCAGCAGGCTACCCGCGACGCCGACCACGCGGTTCGCGCCGCGCCACGGCTGGTAGAGCCCGACGTCGAAGTCGGTCGGCGGCGCCGACGGGTCGCGGGGCAGGCCACGCTGACCGAGGACGCGGATCCCGGGCGCCACCTCGGCCACGACCTCGACCGTGGTGTCGACGTCGATGTCGCCCTTGGCCTCGCAGCCGCCGGCGATCCGGTCGCCGTGCGCATCGCGACCCTCGAGCACGAACAGCTTCTCGCCCAGCCTCGGCACGCCGTTGATGCCGGCCTGGCCCGACAGCGCCGAGGCCGACGCCCGCCGGCCACCGTCGAGCTGATCGCGGCTGATCCGGCCGTAGCGGACCTCGTCGCAGGTCACCGGGCTGCCGTCGGTGTGCGGTGGCAGCTCGATCACGGCCAGGGTCAGCGACCGCAGCTGCGCGCGCAGGTCGGGATCCTCGTACCGGACCGTGATCGACAGCTCGGGATCCGCGCACGCGGCCAGCGCCAGCGCCGTCCCGAGCAACGGCGCAACCAGGAGGCTTCGCATCCGTCGAGCATATCGCCTGGGGCGCGGGATTCGCCGGTCGGGCTCGACGATCGAGTGACCGCGCGCACCGGGCCGGGCACGGCGTCGCGAGATTCGGTATCCTCGGCCCGTGATCGACCGCACGACGGTGTTGCAGACCGGGCTCGCCACCACGGCGACGCGCGCCCGCACTGCGCCCCGGAGCTGGATCGCCCGCCTGGTCGGCAGCGGCGCGCAGGTCGCGCTCGGCGCCCGGCCGGTGGTGCTGGGGGCCGCCGCCACCAGCGATCTCCTCGTCGACGATCCCAAGGTGTCGCGCCGCCACACCGAGCTGTGCGCGGTCGAGGGCGGGGTCCGGGTCAAGGATCTGGGCTCGACCAACGGCACCTGGTGGCAGGGCTCGCGGGTCACCGAGGTGGTGGTGCCCGGCGGCGCCATCATCCAGCTCGGCGGCGCCCAGATCCGGATCACCGCGGCTGAGGCCCTGGTGGTGCCGCCCAGCGA
Organism: Myxococcales bacterium; assembly: GCA_043775605.1. Lineage (GTDB taxonomy): Bacteria > Myxococcota_A > Polyangia > Haliangiales > Haliangiaceae > UBA2376. The sequence continues at coordinate 10,561 of JAYVSF010000692.1, read as the reverse complement.
GCGCGAGCGGTTCGGGGCGATGGCCGGCCGCTCGATCGCGATGCGCGAGCTGTTCGCGGTGCTCGAGCTGGCGTCGCCGTCCGACGCCACCGTGCTGATCGAGGGCGAGAGCGGCACCGGCAAGGAGCTGGCCGCCCGCGCGATCCACGATCACTCGCCGCGGGCCAAGGGGCCGTTCGTGGTGGTCGACTGCTCGGGGCTGTCCGAGCAGCTCATCGACTCGCACCTGTTCGGCCACGTCCGCGGCGCGTTCACCGGCGCCGAGCGCGAGCGCAAGGGCGCGTTCGTCGAGGCCTCGGGCGGGACCCTGTTCCTCGACGAGCTGGGCGAGCTGCCGCTACCGGCCCAGGCCAAGCTCCTGCGCGCGCTCGAGGCCCAGACCGTGCAGCCGGTCGGCGCCGATCGCCCGGTCTCGGTCGACACCCGCGTCGTCGCCGCCACCCACCGCGATCTCGCGCGCATGGTCGCGGCCAAGGAGTTCCGCTTCGACCTCTTCTACCGACTGGCGGTGGTCCACGTCAGCCTGCCGCCGGTGCGCGAGCGGCTCGAGGATCTGCCGGCGCTGATCGCGGCGTTCTATGGCGGCCGCGGCGCCGACCCCGGGCCGATCGACGGCGACAACTTCGACAAGCTGCGCCAGCACGCCTGGCCCGGCAACGTCCGCGAGCTGCGCAACGTCCTCGAAAGGGCGTGGGCGATGTCGGGCGGTCAGGTGAAGTTCCGCGACCTGCGGATGTGGGTCGAGGTCTCGGCCGCGCCTCAGCTCGCCGAGCTGGTCGACACCACGCTGCCGTTCAAGGACGCCAAGGAGCGCTGGAACGATCACTTCGAGCGTCGCTATCTAGCCGCGGTCCACGCCGGCGCGGGCGGCAACATCACCCGCGCCGCCGAGCACGCCGGCATCAACCGCCGCCACTTCCGCGAGCTCCTGTACAAGCACGGCCTGCTCGAGCGCCCGGCCGGCGGCGACGACGACGGCTCGTGACCACGCTGCCCGCCACCCTCGGCGAGTTCGAGATCCTCCACGCGCTCAAGGCCGGCGGCATGGGCGAGGTGCTGCTGGCCCGCCGCCGCGGCCTCGGCGGGTTCGAGCAGCTGTGCGCGATCAAGACCATCCGGCCCGAGCTGGCGACCGCGCCGCTGGTCCGGACCATGTTCCTCGACGAGGCCCGGCTGCTGGCCCGGCTGACCCACCCGGCGATCGCCCAGATCCTCGACTTCGGCGAGCAGGGCGGCGTCGCGTACATGGTGATGGAGTACGTCGCCGGCGAGCACTTCCGCCGGTTCGCCGAGCGCAAGCCGCCGCCGACGATCGTGTGCCAGGCGCTGGCCGCCGCGTGTCGCGGGCTGCACGCCGCCCACGAGCTGCGCGATCTCGGCGACGGCCACCTGCTCGGCGTGGTCCACCGCGACATCAGCCCCGACAACCTCATGCTCGGCTTCGACGGGCGGGTCAAGGTCCTCGACTTCGGCATCGCGCTGGTCCGGGGCCGACAGGCGCCGGCGACCGAGTTCGGCGTGCTCAAGGGCAAGCCGCCGTACATGTCGCCCGAGCAATTGCGCAACCAGGAACTCGACCGGCGCGCCGACGTGTTCTCGGTGGCGGTGGTGTTGCACGAGCTGTTGACCGGCGAGCACCTGTTCACCGGCGACTCGATCTACGCGGTGGTCCACGCCGTCGAGCACCAGGACATCCAGCCGCCGTCGGCGAAGGCCGGGCCGCTGCCGCCCGACCTCGACGATCTCGTGATGTCCGGGCTCGAGCGCGATCGCGACCGTCGGCTGCGCAGCGCGGCGGCGATGGCCGAGGTCCTCGAGCGGATCGCGGCGCAGTCGGGCGGCGAGAGCCTGGAGTCGTGGGCCGAGCGCGAGCTGGCCGACGATCGCGACAGCCACCGGCGGTGGATGTCGAGGGTGGTGACCGGCGCTGTGGCGGCGCAGGTCGGGCGGCCGACCGGGGTGGTGACCGCGCTCGCCGATCGGCCCCGGACTGACGCGACCGACGCGACCGACGCCCATGCCGCCACCGGCCTCACCGACGTCGAGCCGGCCCACGACGACGCGGTCGGCGCGACGATGCTGGCCGAGGTCTCGTCGGTCGGGCCGAGCACCGCGGCGTCGCCGGGCGCACCGGTGGCCGCGCCGCCGCGCGAGTTCACCGCGTCGCCACCGACGATGACCACCGGCATGGTGGCGCCGGCTCGTCGACGTTCGCTCCTGGCGTTCGCCGCGCTGGTGCTCGTGGCCGCGCTCGGGGCCCTGGTGCTCGTGCTGGTGGCCGGCCGCCGCGATCACGCGGTCGTCACCCCGGCGATGGACGCCGCGGTGCCGGTGCCGGTCGACCTCGACGCCGGGCCGGGGCCACGCCCGGTCGACGCCGCGGTCGTGCTCGAGGTCCCGGTCGACGCCCGCCGCCCGGTCGACGCCGGCGAGCGCCCGCGCGCGGTGATCGACGCCGCCGTCGGGATGCGCCCCGACGCCCGGGGCGCCGCGCCGCCCGTCGCCGCCGCCACCGTCACCGGCCAAGGCTACCTCAGCGGCAACGTCCACGCGTCCGACCCGGCGGCCGACGTGCGCATCGACGGCGTCAGCAAGGGCAGCACGCCGTTCGCCAAGCTCCCGCTCGCGGCCGGCACTCACACGGTGGTGTTCACCGACCCGGTGAGCGGCGAGGAGATCTACCGGCGCACCGTCGAGATCGGCCCCGGCCAGGCGGTCACGGTGCTCGCGCCGCCGCGAGGCAGCCCGTGACCGGATCGGCTGCGCCGCGCCGGATCCTCATCCAGCTCGCCCATCCACTGCTGGAGCAGTCGCGCCTCACCCGCCGGCTCGCAGACGTCGCCCGCGCGATCGACGGGGTCACGGTCAACGATCTGTACGAGGCCTACCCGACCTTCGACGTCGACGTGCGCGCCGAGCAGGCCCGGCTGCTCGCCCACGACGTCATCGTGTTCCAGCACCCGTTCTTCTGGTACTCGGTGCCGGCGCTGCTCAAGCAGTGGCAGGACCTGGTGCTCGAGCACGGCTGGGCCTACGGCGCCGGCGGGCTGGCCTTGCGCCGCAAGCTCACGTTCAACGTCATCACCACCGGCGGCCCCGCGGTCGCCTACCAGCGCGGCGGCTACAACCGCTTCACGATGCGCGAGCTGCTGCTGCCGTGGGAGCAGACCGCGTACCTGTGCGGTCAGCGCTACCTGGCGCCGTTCGTGATCCACGGCGCGCTCCGGCTCACCGACGAGGCTGTGCTCGCTCGTCACCTCGACGACTACCGCCGCCTGCTGATCGCGCTGCGCGATCACCACCTCGACGTCCGCGCGGCCCGCGCCGCCGTCAACCTCGCCGACGAGCTGCCGACGCTCCTGCGCCCGGCGATCGACCACCACGGCGATCACGAGGACGGTGACGTCCCCGAGGGGCCATGACCGACAGCGTCCTGGCCCAGGCCTTCGTCTACCTGTGCGCGGCGGTGGTGTTCGTGCCGATCGCGCGCCGGCTCGGGCTCGGCGCGGTACTCGGCTACCTGATGGCCGGCGTCGCGATCGGGCCGTTCGTCCTCGGGCTGGTCGGGACCGAGGGTCATCGGGTCATGCACTTCGCCGAGTTCGGCGTCGTCATCATGCTGTTCCTGGTCGGGCTCGAGCTGCGCCCGGCGCTGCTGTGGCAGCTGCGCCGACCGATCCTCGGGCTCGGCGGCCTGCAGGTCCTGCTCACCACCGCCGCGGTCGCGGCCGGGGCGCTGGCCCTCGGCGTCGGCTGGCGGCCGGCGCTGGCGCTCGGCATGATCGCGTCGATGTCGTCGACGGCGATCGTGCTGGCGACGCTCGGCGAGCGCGGCCTGATCAAGACCACCGGCGGTCAGGCCTCGTTCTCGGTGCTGCTGTTCCAGGACATCGCGGTCATCCCGATCCTGGCCCTGTTCCCGCTGCTCGCCGATCCCGCCCTGGTCGCCGGCGCCGAGGTCGCGGGCGGCGGCGGACGTCCGGCCTGGCAGGCGGCGCTGGCGCTGCTCGGCGCGCTGGCCGGGGTGATCGTCGCCGGTCGCTACGTGGTGCGGCCGATGTTCCAGTTCCTGGCCCGGGCCCGGCTGCGCGAGTCGTTCACCGCCGCCGCGCTGATGCTCGTGGTCGGGGTCGCGCTGGCCATGCAGCAGGTCGGGCTGTCGCCGGCGCTCGGCACCTTCCTGGCCGGCGTGCTCCTCGCCGAGAGCGAGTACCGCCACGAGCTCGAGAGCGACGTCGAGCCGTTCAAGGGCCTCCTGCTCGGGCTGTTCTTCATCACCGTCGGTGCCCAGCTCGACCTCGGGCTCATCGCCGCGCGGCCGCTGACCATCGGCGGTCTGGTGGTGATGACCATGACCGTCAAGCTGGCGGTGCTGCACGGGCTCGGCCGCGGGTTCCGGATCGATCGCCCGGCCCGCTGGCTGATGGCGGTCGGCCTGACCCAGGTCGGCGAGTTCGCGTTCGTGCTGCTCGCGTTCGGCGTGCGCAGCCGGGTGTTCGGGACCGACACCGTCGCGCTGCTGACGCCGGTCGTCGCGTGCTCGATGGTCCTGACCCCGCTCCTGTTCGTCGCTCTCGAGCGCTGGATCCTGCCGGCGGTCACCGACGACGCCGCCGACCGCCCGGCCGACGTCATCCCCGAGGGCGACGCCCAGGTGGTGATCGCCGGCTTCGGTCGCTTCGGCCAGGTCGTCGGCCGGCTGCTGCGCGCCAGCGGCGTGCCGCTCACGATCCTCGATCTCGATCCGGCGATGGTCGAGATCGTCGGCCGGGTCGGCATCAAGGTCTACTACGGCGACGCGTCGCGCGAGGAGCTGCTGCGGGCCGCCGGCTGCGCTCGGGCCCGGCTGTTCGTGGTCGCCGTCGACGATCACGACGTCGCGATCGCGATCGTGCGCGCGGTCCAGGCCCACTTCCCGCACCTCACGATCCTGGCCCGCGCCATCAATCGCGCCCACTACTTCGAGCTCAAGGCGATGGGCGTGTCGGTGGTGCACCGCGAGCAGTTCGCGGCGTCGTTCGAACTCGGCATCGACGCGTTGCGCGCGCTCGGGGTCAGGGCCTACACCGCCCACCGCCGGGCTCAGGCCTGGCGGGCCCACGAGCAGCGCGTCCTCGACGAGCTGGCCCTGGTCTGGGGCAAGGACGAGGCCCGCTACTTCGCCCGGGCCCGGGCCGCCCTCGACGAGGCCGAGCAGCTCCTGCGGGTCGAGGACCCCGGCGCGCTGCGCGATCGCGACGCCGCCTGGGACACCGAGCCGCGCCGCGCCGACCGCTCCGCCGACGGCGAATCGAGCAAGTAGCTCACAGGGTTGGCAGAAACCAACCTGTGTCATCGATCGACCGGGCCGGCACCGGAGTGCCGGTCCGATCTAGACAGACCAACCCCGGCCCGAGCTGCGCTCGGGGCCTCAGCAGCCGAGGATGCGGATGTGCTTGCCGGCGTGGGTGACGTCGCGGACGGTGAGCTTGTCGGTCCAGGATGGCTCGCGGCGGAGGTCGAACATGACGAGGTAGCCGGTCGGCAGTCCGGCGAGGTCGAGGTATGCGGCGACCTGATCGAGGGCGTCGGTCTCGGTCTCGGTGTCGCGGCGGAGCTTGACCTCGATGGCGTGGCGGGTGCCGCGCCACTCGATCATCAGGTCGAGGGCGCGGAGGCCGAGGCCGTACTCGCGCTCGATGCGGCCGCCGCCGTTGACCACCCGCTGCAGGAACGCCATCAGCATCAGGTGCGGGCCAGCCTCGCGATAGCCGAAACCCTCGGCGGCGAGGTGGCCGTCGCGCCGCCAGAAGTCCTGGAAGGCGCGCAGCAGCTTGTCGACGTCGAGGCCGCCGTCGGCGGCGACGTACCAGGCGGTCTCCTGCGCGAGTTGTAGTTGCTGGACGTGGGCCAGGGCCCGCGGAATGACCTCGCGGTAGATGGCGTTGGCGACCGTCAGGCGGCCGCGGTCCTCGGTCAACAGGCCGAGGCCGAGCAGGTAGGCGACGTCGTCATCGAGCACGTCGCCGGCCGTGACCTGGCCGGCGATCATCGGGGCCAGGATCTTCTGCACGCGCGGCTCGCGCAGCCGCGCGACCAGCGAATCGATGTGGGTTCGCCGCTCGCGGATGATCGTCTCCTTGGCGGTGTCGACGTCGGCGTCGGTGATCTCGACGGCGCGGTCGGTGACGTCACGGGCCACGATCTGGTCGGCCATGGCGTTGGTCAGCCACGGATGGCCGGCACCGAGGGCGAAGATGCGGTCGGCAGCCCTGGACGCGAGGCGCTGACCGGTGGCGGCGGTGTGCTGGGCCAGCAGCTCGGCGACCTCGGCGCGCGTGAACGGGCCGAGGGTCGCGGCCTCGGCGCTGATGTTGAACGGCGACGTGGTGCCGAGCCACGACACCGCGCGGCGGTCGGCGGACGCCAGCGCGTAGTCGCGCACCGGGCGGAGCCCGATGAGCGCCACGCTCGCGGGGAACGGCTCGCGGCTGCGGTCGAGATAGCCGGCGCGGAGCTGGGCGAGGAACGACACCATCGCCGGACCGACCAGGCCGTCGGCTTCGTCGAACAGGAGCGCCAGCGGCCGGTCGCTGGCGGCGGTCAGCTTCGACAGGTATCCGAGCAGCGCCCGCTCGGGGATCGCGAGGAGCGACTTGACGTCGTCAGCGCTCGGGCGTGCGAGCGACGGCAGATCGCGAGCCGAGGCGCGGTCGAGCTCGCCGAGGATGATGGCGAGCGCGCGATCGGGCTCCGGCTGCTCGCGCGCGGTCTGGAGGTCGATCCAGGCCGCCCGGTGACGGCCCGACGCGTTCAAGTGGTCGACCAGCCAGAACGCCGAGGTGGTCTTGCCGGTCTGCCGACCCGAGTGGAGCGTGAAGTACTTGCGGTCCTCGATCAGCTCGAGCACGCGCCCGAGGCGACGCTCGGGTGGCAGCATGTAGTGCTCGCCCGGCAGGCACGGACCGGCGGTGTTGAACGATGGACGCAACGCCTCATCGTACTCGCCAGCGAGGGGATGTCCACGATCCCGGCTCGCGGGCACCATCCGACTCGAGCTCGACGATCGCGCGCGGTGGCGGCAGCTCCAGCCGGTAGAAGTCGGCCAGCAGCCGGTAGAGCTCGGGGTGCTCCCAGGCCAGCTCGAGCGGGCGCAGGAAGTAGGTCTCGGTCGCGACCGCGAAGAACTCGGCCTCGTTGGTGGCGCCGTAGGCGTCCATCGCCGTCGGCCACCCGTCGGCGACCCGGGCCCGGTGGAGGTCGTAGACGCGGGTGCACACCTCGGCCCAGCGCGCCCGCTCGGCCCGGCTGGCCAGCGGCGGCGTGCCGTCGATCTGGCCGGTCGCCATGTCGAGCTTGTGGGCCAGCTCGTGGATCACCACGTTGCCGGTCGCCAGGCCCCGGCCGCCGGCCATCACCGCGTCCCACGCCAGCACCACCGGGCCGCGCAGCACGGCCTCGCCGATCACCGTCATGCCGTGGCCGACGGGCGTGCGCGGCTGCTCGAACAGGCCGAGCGGCCGCGGCGGCCGCACCAGCGTCGACGGGTAGACCAGGATGGTGTCGACGTCGGTGAACAGATCGTCGGCGCGCCCGAGGGTGAGCAGGCAGGCCTGGGCCGCGATCGTCACCTGCATCTCCTCGGTCAGCGCCAGCCCGCCGCAGCCCTCCCACGAGGTCTCGCCGATGAACGCCGAGACCCGGGCCAGCAGCTCGCGGCGCTGCGCCGGGTCGAGCCCGCGCGCCAGCGCGACGTTGGCGTCGACGTAATCGGCCCAGTGAGCGGGCACCGGCTCGGCCATGCGCCGTGTGCGCCGACGGGCGCGGAACCAATCGAACATGCCCGCCAAGCTAAGGCCGTGGTGGACACGCGCGACTCCCCCGATCGGGGAGGGCCCAGGCTGGTGCCGCCGGCTACTCGACGGCGACGACGACCTCGACGCCCTTGCAGGGCACGGTCTCGGTGATCTGCAGGAACGAGCCGCCGTCCTGGCCGGTCACGTCGAAGACGATCGGGCCGCTGGCGACCTCGAGATCGCCCTTCATCTGGCCGTCCACCGCGCCGCCGGTGGAACGCAGGTAGCTGGTGCCGAGGCCGGCGCCCTCAGGGCCGACGCCGGTGATCGTGATCTTGACCGGCTCGCCGGAGGGGATGTCGAACCGCGCGTAGCCAGTGGCCCGGCACGGCGCCGTGAACTTGAAGGTGTCACCGCGGTGGTAGACCGGGGCGTCGTGCATGTTGTCGGCGACGGCCGCGTGCGCGCCGCCGCCGGTGACGCTGCTGGCCTTCTTGCCGAGCATGCTGCAGCCGGTGGCCGCGGAGGTGAGGACGAACGCGAGGGTCAGGGCGCGCGTGGGCGTGAGGTGCATGCCTGGTGGAGCACCGAGGCCGACGGTTGTGACCGCAAGGTTTGACGAGACCGGGAGCGCCCGCGCGCCGAGGCCCTCGATGTGGTAGGCGAGGCCATGACCCGCATGGAGTTCGATCCCGACCTGGCCGCGCTGCCCGACGGCGGCATCTACGGCCTGCCGTGCTCGGCCGAGGACGCGCAGGTGATCCTGATCCCGGTGCCGTGGGACGCGACCACGTCGTACCGCCGCGGCACCGCGGGTGCGCCGGCCGCAATCCGCGCCGCCTCCGGCCAGATCGATCTCTTCGACGTCGACACCGGCACGCCGTACCGGGTCGGCATCGCCATGCTCGACGAGTCGGCCGAGATCCAGGCCTGGAACGCCGCTGGCCGCGCCAAGGCCGATCCGGTCATCGCCAACGCCGGCCGCTCGACCGGCGACGCCGACCTCGAGCGCGCGGTCGTCGAGGTCAACGCGCTGAGCGCGCAGGTCGACGGCTGGGTCCGGGCCGAGACCGAGCGCTGGCTCGACGCTGGCCGGCTGGTCGGCGTGGTCGGCGGCGATCACGCGTCGCCGTTCGGCGCGATCCAGGCGATCGCCGCCCGCCATCCGGGGCTCGGCGTGCTCCACGTCGACGCCCACGCCGATCTCCGCGACGCCTACGAGGGCTTCACCGGCTCGCACGCCTCGATCATGTTCAACGTCGTCCACCGCATCCCCGACGTGGCGCGGCTGGTCCAGGTCGGGATCCGCGATCTGTGCGCGGCCGAGCACGACCTGATTCGCGCCTCGGGCGGGCGGATCCGCACCCACTTCGAGAGCGTCGTCCGGGCCGGCCGGTTCGCCGGCGAGACCTGGGCCGCCCGCTGCGACGCGATCGTCGCCGACCTGCCGGCCGAGGTCTACGTGTCCTTCGACATCGACGGGCTCGATCCGGCGCTGTGTCCGCACACCGGCACCCCGGTCCCCGGCGGCCTGTCGTTCGCCGAGGCCAACTACTTGCTTGGCGCGGTGGTCCGCAGCGGCCGGCGCATCGTCGGCTTCGACCTGACCGAGGTCGCGCCCGGGCCGGCCGGCGACGAGTGGGACGCCAACGTCGGCATGCGCGTGCTGTACAAGCTGATCGGCTGGGCCCTCGCGTCGCACGCGTCGCCCTGACAGCGCCGCCATCTGCTGGCGGGCGAGGCCGGTCAGTCGAGCGGGGCGACGGACCGATACATCACGGCCGGGGTCCGGCCCGGCGTGCCCATCGCGAAGTAGACGTGGTCCTGCTCGTCGGCTACCTGCGACCAGCGCCAGCGCCGCCATCACGCGCAGGGACAAGACGCCTCTCCTTCGCCCCCGCAGGTGCACAGGCTCTGACGCGGCGGACGCGTGCGTTCGCGCCCGATGTGCGGACGGGCCCGTCCGGCCCGCTCCCCGATGCACCCCGCGGCGAGCGCAAGGCACGCCATCGCAATCGTGGGCCCCCCTGTGGAACCGCTGACGTCGCGGCGTCGGACGAGACCGATGGCTCTCCTTCAGGCCTTCCTGCCGCATCCCGAATGGGCCGCGTCGGTGACCTCGTGGGCCCTCTCCGTGGCGCTGATCAGGCCCTGCGCGACGAACCTCTGCGAGGTCGTGCTGACGCACGAGACGAACTGGCCTTGGTTCTTCCACCTCTGAACCGTGCCGCGGGGGCCGGGGCACGGGCAGAGCTGATCGATCGAGCAGCCTGCCGGGTCGACGACCTGGTCGCCGTTGTTGGTGTTGCCGTCGTCGCACGACTCGCCACCCGCGACCGTGCCGTCGCCTCACAGGGTTGGCAGAAATGGCATTTTGATCCGACCGACGGATCGAATTCGCACAGTTGCCGTCGACGAAGACGCCGAAACGCTGGTTCCTGCCAACCCTGTCAGATGACGAGCGGGGTGCAGGTGACGCCGTCGCCCGCGTAGCCTTGGTTGCAACGGCAGATGAAGCCGCCGCCGGTCGTGGTGCAGGCCGCGTTGGCGGAGCAGTTGCTGACGCCGCCGGCCGCACACGCGTTGATGCTGGCGCACTGCGACGGCGAGCCCGAACATTGATAGCCGACCTCGACGCCGCACGTTGCCGAGCAGCCGTCGCCGGGCAACGTGTTGCCGTCGTCGCATGAGCCTGAGCGGGTTCTTTGATGGAAGCGGGGGACGTGGCGAGCGAGTTGGCTGAGGGACGGCTGGTGGCAGCCCTCAGCGAAGTCGCTCAGAGCGGC
>JAYVSF010000691.1:0-2875 GCA_043775605.1 Myxococcales bacterium | reverse complement strand
GCCGTCGTCGAGGTTCGGCCACAGCAGGCCCGGGTGATCCGACAGGACCATCCCGCTCTTCAGCTTCACCACCTGCGGGCTCTTGGTGACCGCCGGCTCGTCGCCCGCCTTCGCAACCTTGCGCTCCATCAGCGTGTTGATCAGCGTCGACTTGCCGACGTTGGGGATCCCGGCGATCAACGCGCGCACCGGTCGGCCCGGCGTCGACCGCAGCTCGAGCCGGCGCAGCGCGTCGGCGAACCGGCGCCGGGTGTCGGCCGGATCGCGCGTGGAGGCGGCGAACGCGAGCATGCCGGCGCCGGTCGCGTGCTGGCGCTGCCAGGCGGCGGTGATGGCGGGATCGGCTTGATCGCTGCGGGTCAGGACGCGCAGGCACGGCCGATCACCGCGCAGCTGCGCGATCACCGGGTTGACGCTCGACGCCGGCAGCCGCGCGTCGAGCACCTCGACCAAGAGGTCTTGCGACGGCATCAGCGCGGCCAGCTCGCGCCGCGCCTTCGTCATGTGTCCGGGGTACCACTGCAGCGCCAAGCGCTCACCCTACCCCATCGGCGCTGGCGAGGACGAGCGGCGGAACGGGGCGACCTGATGAGGCGCATCGCCGAAGCCCTGGTCGCGGACCGCGAGGACGGCGTGGGCCAGTGGATTCGCAACATCCACCTGGTCAGCACCCGCCCCGCCGACGACGGCGGCTTCACGTTCGAGCGTGACCGTCGCTCACCCTCGACGCCCGGAGCCTGACGTCCTCTTCTGGTTGCACGAAACTAAAGCCTGCCTTAAGTTTTGTGCATCGTGGAAACGGCGAGGGCGCGACCGGACTGGGATGGCCTCTACGAGACGGCCGCTGCCCAGGAGGGCCTGTTCACGACCAGACAGGCCGCGGCGGTCGGCTATTCGCCGCAGCTCCTCGTCCACTACCTCCACGTCGGCAAGACCGTCCGCATCCGTCGAGGAATCTACCGGCTCGTCCACTTCCCTGCGGGCGAGCACGAGGAGCTGATCACCGCCTGGCTGTGGTCGGAGCTGGCGGGCGTTGTCTCGCACGAGACCGCGCTCGCTCTGCATGCGCTCTCGGACGCGCTGCCGGCCCGGGTTCACCTCACCCTGCCGGCCGCCTGGCGTCGGCGGCGCTTCCAGATCCCCGCCGACGTCGTGCTCCATCACGCCGATGTGCCGCCCCGCGATCGGACGTGGTTCGGCGCCGTGCCCGTGACCAACCCGCGACGAACGCTGAACGACTGCGCGGACGAGGGCCTCTCACCTGAACTGCTCCGACAAGCCGCGCGACAAGCCCTTCGCCGTGGCCTGGTCACGAGGCTCGAGCTCGGCAACGTCGAAGCTGCGCTCGCGCCGTTCGGAGGACTGGCCGCATGACGATCCGCACCTACGCGTCCGCCGAGTCCTTCAAGCAGGCGCTCGAGCAACGGCTTCGAACGGCGGCCAAGGGTAGCGCCAGACTCGCTCGACTCGAAGCGACCTGGGAGCCAGCGAGCTGGTCGTGGCGACGCACCTGACGCGCCGCGCGCGAACGGCGACGGGCGCTCAGGTCGAGCCCAGCTCGACCATGGCGTGGTCGTTCATGATCACGAACGGCCGATCCTCGAAGGTGAGCCTGGTGCCGTCGAAGCGCTGGATCTGGAGGAGGCCCATGCCGTAGCCCATCGGGCCGCGCGAGTAGTAGTCGGCCGACAGGCGGTAGGGCCCGGCGGTGGGCGTGCCGGGGATGGTGAAGCACTCGGGGCCGTAGCCGGTGGTGACATCGGCGTAGAGCGCGCCGCCCGACGGCAGCTCCTTGCTCGAGTACCAGGCGTGGTCGCCATTGCGATCGCGGACGTGGAGGTCGACGTCGTTGGCGTCGGTCTCCCAGTAGAGGACGAAGCGGGTCGAGGGCGCGGTCGCGACCGTGAGGTGGCGCGTGCCGAGCTCGGTCAGGATGTGGGCGCGGGGGCCGCCGGCGGCGAGGTACGCCGCGGCGATCATGCCGGCGTCCTCATCGAGGATCCGGTCGCCACCGGCGAAGCGACCGTCGCCGATCGGCTGATCGACACCGGCCAGAATCGCGGCGAAGGCGCCGGCGTGGTCGCCCTGGCGCAACAGCGCGTAGGCCAGGAGCCGGTGGCCGGTGAGGTGATCGGGGCGATCGGCGACCGCGCGACGATAGCTGTCGACCGCGAGCCCGCGAGCCCCGGCGCTGGTGCCCAGGCGCTCGAGGCGCTCGCCGGCGAAGCGGCGGAGATCGGCGCGGGCGGGGAACAGATCGATGAGCGAGCCGTAGCTGCGCGCGGCGCTGGTGAGATCGTGGCTGGCCTCCTGGGCCTCGCCGAGGCCGATCAACGCGAGGACCTCGCCGGGCGCGTGGTCGTGCCAGGTCCGGGCCAAGGCCAGCGCGCGGTCGGGCGTGCCGGCGGTGATCGCGGCCATGACGTCGGCGAGCTGGCCGGTCAGGGCCGGCGGACCGTCGTCGGCGGCATCGCTGTCGCCACCACCGGCGCCGCCGCTCCTGGGATCGAACGACAGCGGATACGAGATCTGGACCACGGCGCCGCCGGGCGGCCGCGGGAACTCCATGAGCTGCATCGCCGCGACGATGCAGGTCGCGACCTCGGGGGTCAGCCCGGTCGCGGTGACCCCGGTGACCCGGCCGGTGGGCAGGATGGTGAAACGGGTCGCCACCCGACCGGCCAGGGTCGGGTCGGCGGCGAGCCCGCGCTGGTAGCAGGCCTCCATCCGCGGCAGCTGGCGGCGGACGTAACGCCGGATGACGTTGCGGTCGAGGTCGCCTTCGACCGTGGGTTGGCCGATCACGACCACCGGCGCGGCGGCCGCGCGGCCGCGCATCCCGCCCCGACCCGCTCCGACACCATACGCGGTACCG
>JAYVSF010000690.1:0-2702 GCA_043775605.1 Myxococcales bacterium | reverse complement strand
GTCTCAGGGGGCAGCACCGCGATGATGACGTCGACGCCCGTGCGATCGAGCGCGCGCAGCGCGGCGTACAGCTCGTGGGCCATGGCCGCGGGCCCGTCGGGCAAGAGCCGGAGCTCGACCGGCGGCAGGCCGGCGACCGCGGCGGCCGGCGCCAGCACCGCGACCCGCCGGTGATCCTGTCGCGCGGCCGCGACCGTGGCTGCCAGCTCGCCGGCCAGGACGGTGATCACCGTCGCCCGCGGCGCGTAGTGCGAAGGCAGGGTGCCGGGCGCCGGCGCCGACGAGCCGAGCGCGAGCGCGCGGCCGAGCACCGCCTCGAGGTCCTCGCGGGCGATGCCGCCTGGCCGCAAGAGCGCGGGCGCGGCGTCGTCGCTGACGTCGACGATCGTCGATTCGACCCCGACCGTGCACGGCCCACCGTCGAGCACGTAGTCGACCGCGGCGCCGAGATCGTCGACCACGTCGGCGGCGATGGTCGGGCTCAGCCGGCCGAAGCGATTGGCCGACGGCGCCGCGATCCCGCCGCCGAAGCCCGCGAGCAAGGCCAGCGCCATCGGGTGGCTGGGCACCCGCAGGCCGACGGTGGCGTGGCCGCCGGTGACCGCGTCGAGCACGTGCGGCGCGCGGCGACAGATGAGCGTCAGCGGCCCCGGCCAGAACCGCTCGGCCAGGGTCATGGCGTGCCGGCTCGGCCGGTCGGCCCACGCCCCGAGCTGGTCGGCCGCGCCGAGGTGGACGATCAGCGGGTGAGCGCGCGGTCGGCCCTTGGCGGCGAAGATGCTGGTCACCGCGCCCGCCGACGACGCGTCGGCGCCGAGGCCGTACACGGTCTCGGTCGGGAACGCGACCAGGCGACCTGCGCGCAGCAGGTGCACGGCCCGCTCGACGTCGGTTCCGACCGTCATGAGACCTGCCAGTGTCGCCGGGTCGCCATGGCGCCGCAACGCCGCCCCGAGCCAGAATCCGAATCCGAATCCGAATCCGAGTGGCCGTCGCTGCTATGCTCCGACGTTGTCGCTGTTCTTCGAAGACGCGCTCATCCTTCTCCGCGACGGTGGCGTCCGCTTCATCGTCGTCGGTGGCACCGCCGTGATCCTTCACGGTGTGCCGCGCACCACCGCGGACCTGGATCTCGTCGTCGACCTGGAGCCCGCCAACCTCCGCCTGCTGGTGGCGGCCCTGACCCGGCTGGGCTACCGGCCGCGCGCACCCGTCGAGGCCGCCGAGCTGTGCGATCCCGAGCGGCGGCGGGCGTGGATCGACGACAAGGGCATGCGTGCGTTCACGTTCCACCTGCCCGGTCATCCGCTCGCTGACATCGACATCCTGATCGACGCACCGATCGAGTTCGCCGAGCTCGCCGTGCACGCCGAGCCGGTCGACGCGGGCGGGCTGAAGCTGCGGATCGCGAGCGTCGACGACCTCATCCGGATGAAGCTCGCCGCCGGCCGCGACCAGGATCTCGCCGACGTCGATGCCCTGCGCCGGCTGCGCGAGGACCAGCGCCGTGAGTGATCCGGTGGCGAAGCGCGGCTACACGCACGCCTACACCATCGAGCAGCTGCGCGCGTTCCGGGACGTGCCTGCCGAGGACAAGCTGCGCTGGCTGGAGTCGATGCGGCGCTTCCTCGAGCGCTCGTTGACCCCGGAGAAGCTCGAGATCATGCAGCGCTTTCGCCGCGGCGACCTGTAGCGCGCGGACCTGGAGCTGCGGATCCCGCCATCCGGACGAATTCGGGGCAAGCTGCCGCGATGGAAGCCGCTCCCTTCGCGCCCGCGCCGATCGCCACCGCCCGTGGCCTGCCGCTGGTCGGCAACCTGTTCGAGGTCCGCAACGACCGGCTCGGGCTCCACATGCGGTGCGCGATGTCGGCCGACATCACCCGCCTGCGCCTGGCCTGGCGGCGGGCCTGGTGCATTGGCGCCTATCCGCTCGCCCACCAGGTCCTCGTCGACGACGCCGACGCGTTCGTCAAGGCGCCGGGCCTGGCCGCGTTCGGCCGGCCCCTGCTCGGGCGCGGCCTGCTAACCGCCGACGGCGGCGACCACCGTCGCCAGCGCAAGCTGATGGCGCCCGCGTTCGCGCCCAGGCGCATGGCCGGCTACGGCGGCGTCATGGCCGCTCGGTCCGCGGTCGCCGCCGCCGCCCTGCGGCCGGGCGCGACGATCGATCTCGCCGAGCAGATGATGGCGCTGACCCTCGACATCGTCGGCCGCACCCTGTTCGACGTCGATCTGGCCGGCGAGGCCCGCGCGGTCGCCGACGCACTGACCGTGGCGATGGAGTACATCATCGACTCGATCACGGCGCCGCTGCCGTACGCGTGGCCGATCCCGCGCAATCGCCGCATGCGCCGCGCCATCGCCAGCCTCGACGAGATCGTGCTGCGCGTCATCGCCGATCGCCGGACCCGCGCGGTCGATCGCGGCGACGTGCTGTCGATCCTGCTCGAGGCCAAGGACGACGACGGCGCCGGCCTGTCCGATCGCGAGCTGCGCGACGAGATCATGACGCTGATGCTGGCCGGCCACGAGACCACCGCGAACCTCTTGGCCTGGACGTTCTACGCGCTCGCCACCAACCCCGACGTCGACGCCCGCCTGGCCGCCGAGCTCGCCGAGGTGCTGGGCGGCCGCGCGCCGACCTACGACGACCTGCCGCGCCTGCCGGTGACGCTGGCGATCCTCGAGGAGGCCCTCCG
>JAYVSF010000689.1:0-3919 GCA_043775605.1 Myxococcales bacterium | reverse complement strand
CCGCTGACGAAGTCGAAGCGCCTGACCCTGACCGTCGCCGCCCGCCGCTCGCTGATCGACTTCATTCTGCCGGCGGTGGTGCCCGACACCGTCAACTTCTCGACCGCGCCGCAGTACTACGACGGCCAGCTGCGGGTCGACTGGCGGCCGCGCGACGGCGACAAGCTGTCGGCGTTCGCGTTCACCAGCTACGACAAGCTCTCCCTGATCAACAGCAACCTCGATCCCAACGAGCCCGACCTGACCCGGTTCGAGAACGTGACCCAGTTCACCCGGGTCATCGGCCAGTGGCTGCACGCCCGCTCGCACTGGAACAACCGGCTGGCGGTGTCGGCCGGCGTCGGCAGCTTCCGGGTGGAGATCGGTAAGGATCGCTACCTGCGGGTCAGCCAGCAGGCCGGCGAGCTGAAGGACGACGTCACCGTCGAGCTGTCGAAGCAGGTCCGGCTGCGCACCGGCTTCGACGGGCGCGTGAACCCGCGCCACCTGTCGGTGAAGTTCCCGCAGCAGCCGCAGGAGGGCGAGCCGCCGCCGGGCAACTTCTCGACCCTGCCGCTGGTCGAGCGCGAGCTGTCGACCGACAACAACCTCGCCTCCGGCTACGTCGCGATCGATCTCAAGCCGCGCAAGGGCACGACCATCACCGCCGGCGCCCGCGTCGACTACTACGATCACATCGGCGACGTCCGGCTGACGCCGCGCCTGCAGGTCACCCACGACGTCGCCCGCGACCTGACCCTGCGGCTGGCGCTGGGCCGCTACAACCGCGGCTTCGAGCAGGCCGAGAGCGTGCCGACCAACCTCGATCCCGAGGTCGCCGACCAGGCCGTGTTCGGCGCCGAGGCCCGGTTGTCGGACGAGATCTCGGCCACCAGCTCGGTGTTCTACACCGCGCGCAGCGAGCTGCTGGTCACCGACCCGCTGCTGGCCCGCACCGACCCGGGCAACTCGTACGTCAACCGCGGCACCGGCCGCTCGTACGGCGCCGAGTACTTGCTCAAGGCCCGCACCGATCACTTCTTCGGCTGGCTGGCCTACTCGTACTCGCGGTCCGATCGGATCGACGGCCCCGGCAAGGCCCGCCGCCTGTTCGACTTCGACCAGACCCACAACCTGATCGCGGTCGGCAGCTGGAAGCTCGGC
The DNA here is from genome assembly GCA_043775605.1 of Myxococcales bacterium. GTDB lineage: Bacteria > Myxococcota_A > Polyangia > Haliangiales > Haliangiaceae > UBA2376. The sequence continues at coordinate 2,776 of JAYVSF010000689.1, read as the reverse complement.
AAGTGGGAGCTCGGCGGCCGCTGGCAGTACGTCACCGGCCAGCCGTTGACGCCGGTGGTCGGCTCGATCTACCTGGCCGACGTCAACGCGTTCGTGCCGGTGTACGGCACGATCAACTCGTCGCGGATCGAGGACGGCCACCAGCTCGACGTCCGGGTCGATCGCAAGTGGACCTGGAAGACCTGGTCGCTGGCCGCCTACCTCGACGTCACCAACGTCTACGCCCACGCCCAGGTGCTCGGCTACAACTACAACTACGACTTCAGCCAGCGGGCCGCGACGACGCAGCTGCCGTTCCTGCCCGCCCTCGGGATCCGCGGCTCGTTCTAGAATCACGGAATCGGGCGCGGGTCAGCGGTACCAGGCGCGGATGCCGAGCAGGTAGCGCAGGGCGCCCATCGGCTCGGTCTCGAGCCCGACGGTTGCTGACCACAGCCGCGGATCGTCGATCGCGCGGGTGGCGGAGGCCACGACCCGGACGCCGATCATGTAGCGCGAGCGGCCGTGGCTCGGATGGAACAGGTCCCACGGCGCGCGGTAGCCCCACGCGACCGCCCCGGTGACGACGTCGCGATTGCCGCCGGCCCGCAGCGTCCACGCGCCCTCGCCCTGGTACCAGAACAGGTCGAGCTTGGCCGGCCGCGCGGTGAGCACCAGCTCGCCGCCGAGGAGCGGGCCGCTGCTGGTCCGGCCCTCGACCCACGGCCCGAAGCGCACCGTGCCCGCGCGGGTCAGCGGCAGCGACAGCTCGGCGCCGAGCCCGGCGTCCCAGCCCGAGGCGGCCGGGTCGCGGTCGATGGCCGGATCGATGACCCGTGGCACGCCGTGGTCGGTGCCCGGCGCCCAGCCGTACGCGATGCCGACCCAGGTCGACCACTCCACCAGAGGTCGCTCGGGCTCGCTCGCGATCGACTCGGGCGGGGGCGGGGGCGGCGGGTGGGCGGCAGCCGTGGAGACGGCGGCCGTGAGCCCGATCACGGGAAGGAGGACGAGGAGCACGCGGCGCATCCAGCCCTGTAACGGACGAGGCCGGCGATCGGTGCAACGCGGATGGTCAACCCGGGGCGGGCGCCCGGCGCTTGCGGGTGAAAAGGCGGCCGACCCAGCCGACGATCCAGCCCACCGGCCGTTCGATCCGGAACAGCGGCGCGTAGGCCAGCCCGAGCAGCGGATAGGGAAACACGATCGCCATCAAGGCGATCACACCGACGTGGAAGCCCCAGGCCGCCACCGCCCAGACCAGCGCGACCCGCCGGTGCAAGAGCGCGAGCGGCGCGCCCAGCTCGACCACCAGCGTCGCGATCGCCATCAGCTCGAACAGGCGATCGTGGGCCAGCATCGGCGCCGCCAGCGGGCTCATCGACGAGCCGAGCAGGGCCTTGCGGACGTTGTCGATCGCCACCTGCTCGCGGAGTTGGGCGCCCTCGGCCCAGGCCCAGCCGCCGAGCTTGATCTTGGCGACCCCGGCGAGGACGTAGGTCGCGCAGGTGATCGCCGCCATCAGCATCAGCGGCCAGCCGTAGGCCTCGGACGGCGGGGCTGCGCCGCCGCGGCGATGGCCATCGACCGACCAGGCGTCGGCGGCCGGGGCCAGGGCCAGGACGGCGACGTGCAGCACCAGCAGGTTGTCGGTGTGAAACAGCATGCCCCACGAGCTGCGATAGCCGAGCAGCCAGGTCAGCCCGAGCGCGAACAGCGGCGCCAGCCAGCTGTGGAGCACGCCGGCGGTGAACGCGAGCGCCAGCAGCGCGGTCGCGACCACGATCGCGTGGTGGGCAGCGGGGGCCAAGGGCGCGTCGAGGAACCGGGCCAGCCCGACCGGCGCGAAGTCACGACGCGGCATCCCGCTCAGGTGGTACAGCGTGCCGCCGCGGACCAGCAGGTAGCCGAGCGCGAACAGGCCGACCAGGATCCGCATCGCCGCCAGCCGCTCGGCCGGGGCCGGCGCGAACCAGCGGTCGGCCAGCGCGCGGTCGAGGCGCCAGCGTGGGTAGCGCGGTCGCTCGCTCACCGCGCCCCCCGCGCGATCGGGCAGCTCGCGCGCACGGTCTCCGAGCCGCGGGTGCCGTGGGTCAGGTACTCGACCGCGCGATGATCGCCGGTGACGACCTGCACCGTGTCGTACGCGGCGTAGCCGCTGCGGCGCGCGAGCCGGGCCGCGACCTCGGCGCACAGGGTGGCGGCGTGGCCGCGGCTGACCGCGAGATGCACCGTCATCATCGCCTGCATCACCTCCTGGCTGGCGACCAGCGCCGGCGGGACGTGGGTCCGGCGCTCACCGGGGCCGGTGGCGATCACGTAGTCGAGGACGACCCGGGCGTCCTGGCGACGGATCGCGAACATCGGGTAGGTCGACAGCGGGAAGTCGTCACGAGTCGCGGGCTCGCGCCGGGCTGGCCAGGCCACCGCGATCAACGCCAGCAGGCTGACCGCCCCGCCCCACGGCCGGGTCCACCGACTCGGGCGACCGGCGACAGCGGCGGGTGCAGGCTCCACCCCCTGGTTGTATCAGCGGGCGAGCGTCAGCGGATGAGCGTGGCCGAGCTCGCGCTCGCGGGCGCAGCGCGGGCTGCGGTTCGCGCAGGTGATCCGCAGCTGCGCGGCGTCGTCGGGGGCGCGGAAGCGATCGTAGGCGGCCAGGGCGGCGGCGGCGAGCGGGGTCTCGGGCGTGAGGCCGGCGATCGCGGTGGCCTGGCTGCGCAGCAGATCGGCGTCGCGCGGGGCCAGCGCGAGGCCGCGGCGGGCGGCGGCGAGCGCGCCGACGTCGTCGTGCAGG
>JAYVSF010000688.1:0-9182 GCA_043775605.1 Myxococcales bacterium | reverse complement strand
AGACCCCTATGGCTGGATGGACGCTCGGCGGATCGATCCCCGAGTCGACGTCGAGACCTTCTGCTCGGAGCTGCTCGATCGCGGCGAGCGGCCGGCGATGGTCGTCGACCTGTCGCCGCTCGGCGCGCGGATCGAGCGGCCGTATTTCGGTGGACCGACGCCGCGCGAGATCGACCTCGAACTCGAGGTGCCCGAGATCGACGAGGTCATCTGGGCCCGAGGCGAGGTGTGCTTCGACGTGGTCAGGCAGGCGCCGGTCGGCGGCCAGGGCGGTCCGCTCGGGCTGCTGCGCACCACGGGGTTGCGGCTGGTGCGCGCTGCGTCCCGCGATCTCCGGCTCCTGCGCGACTGCGTGTTCGAGCTGCGCCGGATGCGGTGGCTGACCGAGTGCGAGATCGACATCGTCGACGAGCTGCCGCCGGTGCCCCTGCCCCCGCGCAGCCGCGACGACGATTACTTCGCGTTCGCCGCCTGCTACGCCCGTGGCTGACCCGCCGCGATCCGTAGATCGCTCGCCAAGGCTCGCTAACGCGACGGGCCGAGCACGTGGTCCCAGTCGATCCGGCGGAACCACAGCCAGGCGACGCCGCCGCCGACCAGCGCCCACAGCGCGAGCGAGCCGAGCGCGATGTTCTGGCGAGCGGCGCGCTTGCGGGCGGCGTGAGCGGCACGGACCGCGTCGACTTCCTCGGGCGTATGGATCATGGTCTGGCGGTGGGCCAGGTCAGCGTCGATCTCGGCGTACGCGGTCTTCTCGCGCATCGAGGCGACGAGGTGGGCGGGCACGAAGCCGAGCCCGACCGCGAGCACCGCGCCGAGCACGAGGCGCACCCGCGGATCGCGGAGCCCGGAGCCAGGTCGGCCGGTGGTCGCGACGGTCGGCCCGCCGGCCATGGTCGCGCCCGGGCGTGACTCGGAGATCCGCGGCGGCAGGGTCGCGGCCGGCCACGGCACTTCCTGGACCCGGGCGCCGGCGGCCGGGGGCGCGCCCGGGGGCTCGCGGCGGCGGGGCATGTCGGTGTCGAGGGCGACCTCGACGTCGACGGCGGCGGCCGGTGGTGGCGCGAACCGATCGACGACCGGCTCGGGTGCAGCGACCGCCTGTGACTCGGCGCGCGGCAGGCGCGACCCGGAGCCGGACGGAGGCGGCGTGGGAGCCTCGGGGGTCGTGGGTGGTCCGAAGCTCGCGGGCAGGTTCGTCGCAGGTCCGAAGCTCGCCGGCAGATTCGTCGCAGGTCCGAAGCTCGCCGGCGGGTTCGTCGCAGGTCCGAAGCTCGCCGGCAGGTTGTTGCTCGAGTTCGCGCGCACGGCCGGCCCGCCCTCGGGCGCGGCGCCATCGAGGGTCGACAAGGTCAGCGGGAAGCCGCCCGTCAGCGCCCCGAGATCGGTTGGCGCGGACGCCGGGGCGACGGCGCGCGAGGGCTCGGTCGCGGGCCGCACAGCCGCCGGTGCCACCCGCGGTCGCGACGGATCGGTCGCCGGCCTCACGGCCTCGGCCGACACCCGCGGTCGCGACGGCTCGGTCGCGGGCCGCACAGCCTCCGGTGCCACCCGCGGCCGCGATGGATCCGTGGGCAGGTGGGTCGGATGCATGGCCTCCGCAGGCACGCGCTGGCGTCCCGGCTCCGTGGTCGGGCGCGGCGCCACCGCCTCCGCGGACATGCGCTGCCTCCCCTGCTCGGTCGTCGGGCGCGGCGCCACCGCTTCGACCGGCACGCGCTGCCTCCCCGGCTCGGTCCCCGGATGCGCGGGCGCGGCCACGCGCGGCAGGCCGGGATCGGTCGACGGCTGCAGGGTGTCGGGCGCGAACCGCGGGCGACCCGGATCGGTCGCTGGCGCCGGCTGGAGCGTCTCCGGTGACAGCCGCGGCCGCGACGGATCGGTCCCCGGTGGCGGCCCGGTCTCGCGCCGCACTGCCGGCTGGGTGCCCGACGGGACGTCGATCGGCCCCGAGAACGCGGCCGGCCCATCGTCGGCGGCCTGGACCACGCACACCGCGCCCAGGCGATTCAGATCGGTCGCGTAGGTATCGGCCGTGGTGCGATCGACCCGGCTCTTGACCTTGAACCGACCGCGCGAGATCCGGCGCTCGAGGTCGGCCGCCGGGATGCCGTAGCGCGCGGAGATCGCCGCGGCGAGCGCGGCCGCAGCGCCCGGGGCGGGCGACCTCGGCTGCTCGATCACGACGTTGTAGAGACGCTCGGCCACGCGGGATCCCTCCGGTCGTCGCCCCGACCCCTCGGCGGAGTGCGACCGTGACGGGGAGACCAGCTTAGCAAAGCATGGGGAACAACGGATCCCCCGCGGGGAGAGATCTCGTGTGGCGCGGGAAAGTTGCGCCACCGATCGGCCCCGCTCACCGTCGAAGCATGAACCCCATGCACCAGGACCGCGGCAAGCTGACGCTCGGGTCGTCGCACCGGACGTTGCGTCTCGGGGTCAGCCACCGCTCGAGCGCCGACCTCGGGGCTGCTGCAGAGCCGCGCGCCGCCAGCGCGGTCAAGCGCCCAGCAGGCGCTTCATCAGGGCCGAAGCGACCGTCGGGTTCGCCTGGCCGCCGCTCGCCTTGAGCAGCGCACCGACGAAGAACCCGAGCAGCCCGTCCTTGCCGCCGCGATAGAGCGCGACCTGGCGAACGTTGTCGGCGAGGATCTGCTCCGCCAGCGGGAGCAGGATCGCCTCGTCGGAGATCTGGCGCAGGCCGAGGCGCACGACCAGCGCGGGCGCGCGCTCGCCGGTCGCGACCATGGCCGCGAACACGTCCTTGCCCTGCTTGCCGCTGATGGTGCCGTCGGTGATGAGCCCGACCAGCTCGGCCAGCGACTGCGGTCCGACCGGCGACTCGGCGATCGGCCGGCCGGCCAGCACCGCGGTCAGCTCGCCGACCATCCACTGCGCCAGCGGCCGGGCCTGGGCGCCGTCGCCGCTGACCGCGACCGCGGCGTCGAGGTAGTCGGCCAGGTCGCGCTCGGCGGTGAGCTGGTGGGCGTCGTCGAACGCCAGCGCGTACGCGCGCATGAACCGCTCGAGCCGCGCCGCCGGTAGCTCGGGCAGCTCGGCCAGGGTCGCGCGCAGCATCGCGCCGTCGACCACCAGGGGCGGCAGGTCGGGATCGGGGAAGTAGCGGTAGTCCGACACCTCCTCCTTCGACCGCATCGACTCCGAGCGGCCGGCGGTCGCGTCCCACAGCCGGGTCTCGCGTAGGACCGCGCCGCCGCTCTCGATGATCCGGATCTGGCGGACGATCTCGTGCTCGATCGCGCGGTGCACGAACCGGAACGAGTTGATGTTCTTCAGCTCGGTGCGGGTGCCGAACGGCTCCTCGCCGCGCCGGCGCACCGACACGTTGGCGTCGCAGCGCAGCTGGCCCTTCTCCATGTCGCCCTCGGACACGCCGAGGTAGCGGACCAGGCGGTGCAGGCTGCGCATGTACTCGGCGGCCTCGTCGGCCGAGCGCAGATCGGGCGCGGTCACGACCTCGACCAGCGGCACGCCAGCGCGGTTGAGATCGACCAGCGAGGTCGCGCCGTGGTGGCTGTTCTTGCCGGCGTCCTCCTCGAGGTGGATGCGCTGCAGCCGGACCTCGCGCTTGACCCCGGCCAGCCACAGCTCGACGACGCCGTGCTCGCACAGGGGCTCGTCGTACTGCGAGATCTGATAGCCCTTGGGCAGGTCGGGATAGAAGTAGTGCTTGCGCGCGAACCGGCTGTGCGCGCGGATCTTCGAGCGGGTGGCGACGCCGAGGCGCAGCGCCAGCTCGAGCGCGCGGCGGTTGAAGCGCGGCAGCGCCCCGGGCAGGCCGAGCACCGTCGGATCGGTCAGCGAGTTGGCTGGCGCGCCGAACCCGGTCGCCGACGGCGAGAACGCCTTGGTCTCGGTCGCGAGCGCGACGTGGACCTCGAGGCCAATCACCGGCTCCCAGGTCGCGAGCAGCGCGGTCAGCTCGTCGCTCACGACCCGAACTCCGGCGGACGGCGCCGGCCACCGGCCGCGGCCTCGATCACCTCGCCGGCCCGGATCAGCGTGGCCTCGTCGAGCGGGCGACCGAGGAGCTGCGCGCCGATCGGCAGGCCGCTGGCGGTGAGGCCGCACGGCACCGACAGCCCGGGCAGCCCGGCCAGGTTGCAGGCGAGGGTGAAGATGTCGGCCAGGTACATCGCGATCGGCGTGGCCTTCTCGCCGAGCCGGAAGGCTGCGGTCGGCGTGGTCGGCGTCAGCACGACGTCGACGTCGGCGAAGGCCTCGTCGAAGTCGCGCTTGATCAGCGCGCGTACCTGCTGGGCCTTGCGGTAGTAGGCGTCGTAGTAGCCGGCGCGCAAGGCGTAGGTGCCGAGCATGATCCGGCGCTTGACCTCGGGGCCGAAGCCCTCGGCCCGGGTCCGCGCGTACAGGTCGCCGAGCTCCCGGGCGCCGGCCGCGCGGTGGCCGAAGCGCACGCCGTCGTAGCGGGCCAGGTTCGACGACGCCTCGGCCGGCGCGATCAGGTAGTAGGTCGGCAGCGCGTGACGGGTGTGGGGCAGCGAGATCTCGCGCAGGGTGGCGCCGGCGGCGACCAGCGCATCGGCGGCGGCCCGGACCGCGACGGCGATCTCGGGCGCGAGCTCGCCCTCGAAGTACTCGCGCGGCAGGCCGACCGTGAGGCCGGCGACCCCACCGCCGAGCGCGGCCACCGCCGCCGGTGGCGCGACGTCGAGCGAGGTCGCGTCGTCGGGATCGAGGCCGCAGATCACGTCGAGCGCGAGCGCGGCGTCGGCCACGGTGCCGGCCATCGGCCCGATCTGATCGAGCGACGACGCGAACGCGATCGCGCCCCAGCGCGAGACCCGGCCATAGGTCGGCTTGAGCCCGACCACGCCGCAGAACGCGGCCGGCTGGCGGATCGAACCGCCGGTGTCGGTGCCGAGCGCGAGCGGGGCCAGGCCGGCGGCGACCGCGGCCGCGCTACCACCCGAGCTGCCGCCCGGCACCCGGGTCGGATCCCACGGGTTGGCGCACGCGCGGTAGGCCGAGTTCTCGTTGGAGCTGCCCATCGCGAACTCGTCGCAGTTGGTCTTGCCGACGACGATCGCGCCGGCGGCGCGCAGGCGAGCGACCGCGGTGGCGTCGTAGGGCGGGACCCAGCCGGCCAGGATCTTCGAGCCCGCGGTGGTGACCAGGCCCTCGGTGACGATGACGTCCTTGATCGCGACCGGGACGCCGGCCAGCGGGCCGAGCGCGCGGCCACCGGCGCGGTCAGCGTCGACCAGGTCGGCCTGGGCCAGGGCCCGCTCGCCGTCGACGATCAGGTACGCGCCGAGCGCGCCGTCGTGAGCGGCGATCCGCGCCAGCAGGTGGGCGGTGACCTCGCGCGCCGACCACGCGCCCGACCGGACCTGGCGGGCGATCGTGGTCGCGTCGGCGAAGTCGAGTTCCGGCAGGGCCGCGGTCACGACCCGCTCTTGGCCGCGATCATCGCCGGCACCTCGAAGCAGCCGTCGCGCACCGCCGGCGCATCGGCCAGCGCGATCTCAGGCGCCAGCGACGGTCGCGGGCGGTCCTCGCGCAGCCGCAGCGCGGTCGGCACCGCGTGGGTCATCGGCTCGACGCCGGTGGTGTCGACCTCGGCCAGCGCCGCCATGTGGTCGAGGATCGAGGTCAGCTCGCCAGCGAACCGATCGAGCTCGTCGTCGGTGAGCGCCAGCCGCGCGAGGTGGGCGATGGCCTCGATCTCGGCCCGCTCGAGCACGGCGTCAGCCTCTGGTCACGCCGCCGGCAGCGGCTGCGGCGACAGCTCCGTCCGTCCGCCCATGCGCGCGGCCAGCTCGGCACCGGCCTTCAGGTGATCGTCGGCGACCTTGGCGGCCTTCTCGGCGTCGTGCTCGGCGATCGCCTCGATCAGCGCGCGGTGGTGGGCGCGCACGGACTCGGGCGACGCGGTCAGGTTGGACAGGAGCGGCAGGTAGCTGCGCACGCCCTCGCGCACGGTGTTGATGAGCAGGCCCATCACGGTGTTGCCGGCGACCTGGGTCAGGGCGACGTAGAACTCGAAGTCGGTCTCGAAGACGTCGACCGGCGACAGCGCGCGGTCGGCCTTGTCGGCGATCGCGGTCAGACGGGCGATCGCGTCGCCGCTGGCCCGGAACGCGGCCAGGCGGGCGATCTCGCGGCCGAAGATCCGGCGCAGCTCGAGCATGTCGCGGATCAACTCGGGGTGGCTGCGTCCGGCCAGTGGCAGGAGGTGCTGGACCAGCTCGATGCCGCCGGTCTCCATGAAGTTGGTGACCCGGGTGCCGTCACCCTGGCGGATGCGGACCAGGCCGAGGTGCTCCAGCTTCTTGAGCGCCTCTCGCAGCGAGGCACGGTTGACCCCGAGGCGCTTGGACAGGTCCCGTTCGGGCGGCAGCTTGGAGCCTGGCGCGTACTGTCCGGTCAGGATCAGCGAGCGGAGCTGCTCGACGATCTCCTCGGCCACCCGTTGCTTCTCGACCGGCTTGAGGATCGACACGGTCCGAGGGTAACCGGCCCCGGCCCCAACCGGAAGCCCCGGGACCGCCAGAAGCCAGACGCCGCCCGTGACGCCGCCCGTGACGCCGGATGACACCTGCCGAGCAAGCGTGCTAGCTAAGAAGCGCTTCATGGCGGGCCCTGCAGTCACCCCCAGCCCGGTCACGGTCGCGGTCCGCGTCGATGGCCGCGCGCCGTACGCGATGTTCGAGCTGGTCGCGCTCACCACCACCGACGCCCGGCTGCGCGGGCCGCTGCTGCTCGAGCTCGGCGAGCAGGTGACCTTGCGCCTGACCCGCGACACCCGCACGGTCGACGTCGAGGCGCGGATCGCCGCGGTCGCGCGCGGCGACGGTCAGGCCGATCCGGTGACCACCGTCGAGCTGCTCGATGGCGCGGGCCCGCTGGTCGCGCCGCTGCTGCCCGCCTGAGACCGTTCCGTCAGGGACGGACCGCTCAGGGCTTCTTGCCCAGCTTCGAGAACAGGCCGCCGCGCGACACCGGCCGCGACCGTCGTCGGGCGTCGACCACGCGCAGCTCGGCCTGGGCTTCGCTGTTGCCGGGCGAGATCTCGAGCGCGCGCCGGAACGACCGCGCGGCCTCGTCGTCCTCGCCCTCCATCCGCGCGATCCGGCCCAGGTACAGGTGCGGCAGCGCGGTCTCCTTCTTCATCGTCAGCGCCTTTTGGATGTGGGCGCGCGCGACCGGCACCGCTGCGACCTTGTCGCGGGCCGCGACGTACAGCGCCCACCCCAGCAGGGTCGTGTAGTCCGGCTCGTCGGGCTTGAGCTCGACCGCGCGCTGGAACTCGTGGACCGCGATCTCGGCCTGCTGCCGCCGCATCGCCATCTCGCCTAGCCGGTAGCGCTCCTCGGCCTCGATCGCGGCCTGCGCGGTCGCGGTCGCCACCGCCTCCTTCTCGGCCACCGCCCGGGCGCCACCGGCGTCGAGCAAGGCGTCGTACTCGGCGCGCCGGCCGAGGGTCGACAGCACCGTGAACGCGTCGTTGATGCGCGCGAACAGCCGCTGGGCGCTGCGATCGTCGTCGGCGATGCCGAGGGCCGACAGCCGGTCGGGGTGGAGCAGGCGGGCCAGTTCGAAGTAGGCGGCGCGGATCCCGTTGGCGTCGGCGGCGCGCTCGACGCCGAGCAGCGTGTAGTGATCGGCGTCGGCGCCCAGCAGCTCGACGCGCTCGGCGATGAGCACCCGGATGGCGGCCGCGTCGTCGGCGCTGGGCATCCGCCGGCGGGGCATGGGCTGGGCGCGCGTGGGGCCCGACCCGGGCGTCATGGTCCGGCTGACCTGGGCCGCGCCACCGTAGGGGCCGGTCGCGGTCCGGCTCACCATCGGCGGGCTCGCCTGCGGCCCGGTCGCGGTCCGGCTCGTCGTCGTCATCGACACCGGCGGACTCGCCTGCGGCCCAGTCTCGGTCCGGCTCGTCATCGGTATCGCCTGCGGTTCGGTCGCGGTCCGACTCACCATCGGCGGCGCCTGCGTCCGCGGCGGGGTCGCGGTCCGGGTCACCATCGGCGGCGCCTGGGTCCGCGGCCGGGGCGTGCTCCGGCTGACGGTCGGCGGCGCCTGGGTCCGCGGCGCCGGGTGGCTCCGGCTGGTCGACGCGGTCAGATCGGGGGGCGCGGTCAACCCGGGCGCGAGCCGGCCGCTGCGGTGGGCCATCGGCGCCGCCATCGGCGCGGCGACCGCGGCCGGGTCGGGATACCCGCCCCCGACCGGCGCCTCGCGCGCCGCCCGCAGCGTGCCCGGCCGGACGATCTCGCACTCGCCGGTGGCGATCAGGGCCAGCGCGACGGTGCGGACGATCTGGGGCTCGAGGCCGGCCGGCAGCGGATCGATCGTGAGGTCGCCCGAGTCCAGCGCCGCCAGCAGCGCCTCCTCGGCGGCGCCGAAGCCGAAGCCGCTGAGGTCGTGGCCCTCGCGCAGCCGGATCACCGCCGCCAGCCCGTCGACCTCGCGCTCGAGCCGCTCGACGGTGTAGTGCTGGCGGACGCCGGTGTAGAGGATCCAGCGCGCGTCGATCGGCACGATCGGCGGGCCGGTCGCGGTGTCGTCGGTGACCACGAAGTCGCCGTCGGTCGGGGCCAGGGCCCGGGCCGCGCGCGCGCCGACCACCCGGCGGGCCAGCCGGCCCAGGACGTCCTCGGTGAGGTGGGCGACCTGGCCCAGGACCTCGAGCTCGTCGCGCTCAGGGTGGCCGGCGGTGAGCTGGGCGCACTCGAGGGCCTGGGTCGAGTTGATCATCCCGAGCGTGAGGGCGAGCTTGCCGGCGCTGTCGGCGGGGTGCGGGCTCTCGGCCGCGACCACCGCGCCGTCCCGCCAGCCCATCCGGTGGAACTTGCCGGCCGCGCGGATCACCAGCTCGCCGGAGAACCCGCGCCGCGCGAGCGAGCCGATGATCAACGACATCGGTCGTTCGGAGAGGTTGCCTCGGGCCAGGATCGCCACGGTGGTGCTCGGAGACAAGAGACGAAGAAACTAGCGACGCTTGCGGGCACGAACGGCGCCGACGACCCGCCCACCGACGTACGCGGCGGCCGCCAGCGAGACCACGACCACGACCACCGCGAGGGCGGTGCGATTGCCGTCGGCGTACGACCACCACGTGGCGCTGGCCCCGGCGACGCTCATCGGCCACAGGATGGCGGCCGGCGCCCGCGCCGTCAACCACCGTCCAGGGGCCG
>JAYVSF010000687.1:0-4827 GCA_043775605.1 Myxococcales bacterium | reverse complement strand
CGGACATCGGCGCGAGCGGCGCGGCGGCGGCCGGCATCTGTGGTGGCGGCGGTGGCGTGGGCGCGGCCATCCGCGGCGGCGGCGGCGGCAGCGGCGCCGGTGGTGCAGGCAAGGGCGCGACCCGGGGCGGTGGCGTCGCCGCGAGCGGCGCGGCGGCCGGGCCCATCGCGGTCCGCCGATCGAAGCTGGGCCCGACCGGCTGGGTCGGCCGGGTGTCCTCGTCGTGGTCGTAGTCCTGGCGGCGGCCGGTCTGGCCGCGGTTGGCGCGGGCGAGCTTGGCCTCGTCGGCGACGATGAAGAACGACGCCAGCTCGGCGATGTCGCCCAGCCGCTTCCAGGTCTTGCCGGTGCGCGAGATCATCGACTCGGGCGACACCACCCCAGTGATGATCCACTGCTGCAGCGCGCCGAGCTCGCGGCAGGTGCGGGTCTCGCCGTTCTCGAGGCGGATGATCCACGACCGGTCGCCCTCGGCGGCCGGCGGCGGCATGCTCGGCCCGGTGCGCTGCTCGGGGCCGATCGCGCGCGGCGCAGCGCGGAGGTCGGCGCGCAGATCGGCGCGGGGCTCGGTGCGCGGCTCCGGTCGAGCCTCCGGTCGAGCCTCCGGTCGAGCCTCCGGCGGTCGCGGCGCCGGCCGCGGCTCGGGCCTCGTCGGCGACTCAGGCCCGCGCGCCGACTCGGGCGATCGCGGCGGCGCCGTGGCGCGCCCCGCCCCGCCCGGCCCCGATCCGCTGGTCGCCCTGACGACCGGGATCCCCGACTGGGTCGGCGACCGCTTGCGGATCTTGAACATGTGCCCGCAGGTCGTGCACTTGACCGTGACGCCGCCGGGCTTGAGCCGGGACTCGTCCAGCTCGTACTCGGTCTGACACTTCTCGCATCGGACGTCCATGGGCGGCGGCTCTCGTCCTCGCTTCTAGCACGAGCGGGGGGGCCATTCTAACCCCATCGCCGGCTTCCATCAGCGCACCGGACCGCACCCATTCCGGGAGCGGCGCGACGACGCCGCCGTCGACCACGTCGTGCGCACCCGCTACGGCGCACGCCGCGCGACCGCGGCGAGCTCACCGATCGCCGCGACCAGGCGGACGAGGTCACCGGCGTACATGCGGGCCGCGGGCGGCGGTGCGTCCGGCGGCGCGAGCGGCGGCCACGACGTGGTCTCGCCCTCGCCGCCCCAGTCGTCGGCGAGCAGGATCACGGTCTGGGTCGGACCGGCGATCAGCAGGTGCGCGGTGCGGATCACGAGCTTCATCGACCGATGGTTGACGGTGGTCGAGGTGCGGTACTCGAACCGGCCGTGCTCGATGCGGGCGGCCTCGGCCAGGCGCAGACGGCGCGCCGTGCGCCAGCGACCGGTGCGCAGGGTGAGGGTGCCGTCGCGCTCGAGGGTGATGCGGTGCCAGCGGCGGCTGAGGCCGCGCTCGATCGGTCGCTTGACGCGGACGATCACGAACAGGCCCGGCACGATCGCGCACGCGAGGGTGAAGATGCCGGCGAAGCCGGAGGTGAAGCCGAACGCGACCGCGGCCGCGACCGCGACCGCGCCGAGCAGGACGACCAGGAACGCGAGCACGCCAGCGAGCGCGCGCCAGGCCCACGGCGGACGCAGCGGCCAGGCCCGCGGCCAGACGTCGTCGCGCGCAGCTGCCGTGGCCGTCACCCTGGGGTCAGTCTTCGAGGTAGCCGGTGAGCTTGAGCTTGTTGCGGGCCGACTTGCCGAGCTTGCTGCGCGGCCGCTCGTCGAGGATGCCCTGCAGCAGCTCGGCGCCGAGGGACTTGTCGTTCTCGTCTTGCGACTCGAGCAGGCGGAAGCCGAGGCCGTAGATCTCCTCGTCCTCGACGTCCTTCTCGCGGCCGAGGTTCTTGCCGACCGGGAAGCCGGCGGCGGCGAGCCGGCCGAACTGGGCCAGCACCGGATCGTCGGCGTGGGCGGCGCGCAGGATGGCCTGGCCGGCGGCCTTGAGCCCGAGCACCGCCATCAGGTAGCGATCCTCGGTCTTGATCGCGGCGTCGAGCTCGGCGCGGGTGCGGAGCAGCGGCTTGAGCGCGGCGAAGGCCTCGCCCGGCTTGCCGGCCTTGCGCAGCCGGCGGGCGCGCTCGAACAGCAGCTCGACGTGCTTCTCGGGCGCGACCTCGGCGATGGTCTCGGTGACCACCCGCTCGAGCAGGATGGTGTCGGCGGTGGCCTTGCCCTTGCCGTGCAGCTCGAGGTGGGCGTGGGCGGCGGCGACCAGCTCGTCGATCGCGGTGGCCGAGACGTGGCCGCGGTGCGACCGCAGCGCGCCGGCGTAGCGACGCGCGACCTGCTCGTCGGTGGCGGCCAGCAGCGCGCGGGTCAGCGGCAGCACCGCCTCGGGCGCCTTGGCCAGGCCGCGGCCGGCGGCGTCGCGGGCGGTGACGTCATCGCCGCCGAGCGCGTCGATCAGGGCCTTGACCGCGCTGGCGCCGCCGCCGGCCGGCAGCCGCTCCATCGCCAGCTTCTGCGCCGCCGGGTTCTTCGACCGGGCCAGCGCCGCGAACGGCTTGGCCAGCTTCTCGGGGATGCGAGCGCCGCGCAGGGTGTCGATCGCGGCCTGGGCGATGCCGAGGTCGTCGCCGTCGGCGTACTCGATCAGGGCCTCGATCGCCGGCTCGGTGCCCTTGGCCTCGGTGGCGGCGACGATGCGGCGCAGGGCCGCGATCGCCGCGAACCGCACCGGTCGCACCCGATCGGTGGCGGACTGCGCGACCAGCAGCCCCTGCGACGACGGCCGCGCCAGGTAGCCGAGCAGGCGCAACGCGGCGGTGTGCTCGGCGAGGATCGGCACCACCGCGGGGTCGCGCGTCGGATCGGGCGCGGGCGCCTCGGGCCTGGCCTGACCGTTCTTGCCGCTGGCGTCGGGCTTTGCGGCCTTGGCGGCCTTGGCCTTGGCCTTGCCGTCCTTGGCCTTGTCGGCCTTCGCCGCCGCCGCCTTGGCCGCGTCCTTGTCGACCCGGGCCAGCTCCTTGTCGAGCCGCTTGCCGGCGTCGGCCGCGCGCGCGCTGGCCGCCTTCCACACCAGCTCCGCGAGCTTGGCGTCGCCGCCGTCGAGCGCCTGCCGCAGGAGCTGCAACGCCTGCTCGCCCAGCTCGGGATCGCCGAGCTGATCGACGATCGCGTCGATCGCGCTGGTGGTGCCGCGCGCCAGGAGGAGCTGGGCGATCACGCGCCGGGCCGCGACCGGGCCGTGACCGAGCTCCTTGCGCAGGGCTCCCTCGGCCGCCGTGCCGTGCTGGCCGAGGATCTCGGCCGCGCGCTCGGCGAGCGGCTCGTCGTCGCCCTTGAGCAGGGTCACCAGATGACCGGAGATGCCGGTCGCGCCGCTGGCGACCAGGCCCTCGAGCGCGATCCGCCGGACCACCCCATCGGAGTCGGCGAGGCGGCCGACCAGGCCCTCCTCCACCGCCGGGTCCCCGGCGCCGACTTCGGCGAGCACGGTGGCGGCCGCGGCCCGGAGGTCCACGCGGTCGTGATCGAGGAGCGCGAGCACGGCGGCGCCGAGGTTCTTGGCCATGATCACCTTTGTGAACGTCTGCCTGCGAGACGAGCAGGAGGACGGTAGGACCGGCCCCACTCGATGTAAAGCCGCGCGGCCCTTGGTTCCGGCGCCGGCGGCCTGCTCGATCCCGGCCCGGCCGAGGGGAGAATTCCTGCGGAGTTGACGTATTCTGGACGCTGCTGGAGAGCCCAACATGAGCGAGTTCGAGAACGACGAAGCGAAGGCCAAGGAAGACTTGCAACCGGCGGTCGCCCCGGCGGCGCTGGAGCAAGGCGCGGCGCCCGACCAGCCGCTGGCGCTCGACCACGATCAGGAGAACGTGCTCCTGAACCTGATGGTGCTCGAGCCCGGCGACCACAAGCTGCTCGCCCAGGTGCTGGCCGACCATCCGGAGCTGCGCCCGCAGATCCTCGAGCGCGCCGCCAAGGATCTCGGCAACGACACCGTGGCCAAGGCCCTGGCGGTCCTGGCCGGCGTGCCCGAGCCCGAGGCCCCCAGCGAGAAGGCCGCCGTGGCGCCCGCCATCCCGGGGGCCCCGGCGCCCGCCAGGGACGAGACGTTCAACTACACCACGTCGCCGCTCGCGCTCGAGTACGACGAGAAGGCGAAGGTGGCGGACCACGTCGACTTCATGCGGGCCCATCCCATGGTCGCCGATCAGGTGCTGGCCCAGACTGCGGAGCTCGACGTCGGGCTCGCGACGCAGGTTGTGCTCAAGTTCGACGCGACCCCGGCCGCGCCGCCGGCGCCGACGCGCGAGGAGACCCCGCCGCAGGTGATCGAGGAGACGTCGAAGGCGGCGGTCGACGCCGCGCCCCCCGCGGCGCGCCAGGCCGCGCCCGAGCCGGTCAGCGCGCACGAGGCGGTCCAGCCCAAGCGGGCCGCGCCCGAGCCCGAGAAGGAGGCCGGCTGGGTGGTGCGCGCCCGCGGCTTCAACGCCGAGCACGCCGACTCGGTCGCGCGCTTCATGGCCGCCACCGGCGGTGCGTGCATGATCGACGGCGCGCTCGATCCCAACCTGGTCGCGCAGTGGCAGTCGCGCCACGGCGTCTCGATCGACGGCCGGATCGGCCACGACACCGTCGACGCCGCGATCAGGAACCAGCCCCAGACCTTCGAGGAAGCGGCCAAGGAAGCCACCGACGAGGCGCTGCCCGAGCCCGACCCGACCGATCCGCGCTTCGCCCTGTAGGCTCGCGGGGATTGCCGGGCGGCGTCGCGCAGCGGTCGCCCAGGAGGCGAACGGAGTCCGAAACCGAACCCGCCACAAGCCCGCGTGCCCGCGCCCGTTACCGGGTGGCGCGGG
>JAYVSF010000686.1:0-9521 GCA_043775605.1 Myxococcales bacterium | reverse complement strand
GACGGCGCGCCGCCCTTGCGCGCGATCTTGTCGATCTCGTCGATGCAGATGATGCCGCGCGCGGTCTTCTCGACGTCGCCGCCGGCGGCCCGGAACAGGCCCTTCACCACGCTCTCGACGTCCTCGCCGACGTAGCCGGCCTCGGTCAGGGTCGTGGCGTCGGCGATCGCGAAGGGGACGTCGAGCTTCTTGGCCAGGGTCTGGGCCAGGAGCGTCTTGCCCGAGCCGGTCGGCCCCAGGAGGATGATGTTGCCCTTCTGGACCTCGACCTCGCTCTGCTTGCCGCGCAGACCGATGCGCTTGTAGTGGTTGTAGACCGCGACCGACAGCGCCCGCTTGGCCTGGTTCTGACCGACGACGTACTTGTCTAGCTCCTCGACGATCGCTCGTGGCGGCGGAAACTTCGGCCGCTCGGCGGCCTCTTCCTTGGCAAGGATGTCGTTGCAGAGGGTGACGCACTCATCGCAGATGAACACCCGCGGTCCGCTGATGAGCTTGCGTACCTCGCGGCGCTGCTTGCCGCAAAAGGAGCAGTGAAATTCCTCCATCCGAGCCCCGATTCTTACATGTTCGACCGCACGAGCAACAAGGAGAGGAGCCCCTGATACCGAGCCCCTTGACGCGACGGGTCAACGAGGTGATCAATCCCGCGTGCGTGCGGTTGTGCTCTGCGCCGAGCCCGAGCGTGCCCGCGGTGAACGCGACTCGCTGGCCTCGGTCTTGTCCGATCTCGGCTGTGACCTGCGCCTCGGCCGGTTCGACCTCGGCGGGCTCGACGGGGCCGACCTCGGCGCCACCCCGCCCGACGTGGTCGTGGTCGACGCCGGTGACGAGCTCCTGGCGGCGACCCGGGCGGTCCGCAAGCTGCGCAGCGACGGGCCGCTGGCCGAGGTCCCGGTGCTGATCGCGGTCAACCTGGCCCGGCTGCCCGCGCTCGACTTTTCGGCCGGGTTCGACGACTTCGTCCTCCAGCCGCTGGTGCCGGCCGAGCTCTACGCCCGGCTGCGCCAGCTCGACTGGCGGACCGCGGCGTTCGGCTCCGACGAGGTGCTCAAGCTCGACGACCTGGTGATCGACATCGCCGGGCACGAGGCCCGCCTCGGCGGCCGGCGCCTGCAACTCACCCACCAGGAGTTCGAGCTGCTCCGGTTCCTGGCCCAGCACCGCGGCCGGGCCTTCACCCGCGATCAGCTGCTCGAGCGGGTCTGGGGCTACCGCTACGCCGGCGGCACCCGCACCGTCGACATCCACGTGCGGCGGGTGCGCGCCAAGCTCGGGCCGACCGCCGGCGCGCTGATCGAGACCGTCCGCAACCACGGCTACAAGTTCCGGTCGGGCCGCTGACCGCCGATCCCACGGGGCGTGCCGCCCCGCCCCGCGGGCAGAGCCCGCAGGGTCCCCACCCCGGCTTTCGGCGGCACTCGCCGCCGGGCCGCGCCGTGCGCGTCCTGATTTCGTCGCGCCGCGCGAAGCAACCCCGGCCCGACCTCCGGTCGGAGCCGTAGGCCGGCCGCCGCCCGTGGCATCCTCGGTCCATGACGGCCATCACCAGGGGCCTGCGCTGTCTCGGCTGTCCGGGCGGCCCGTGGCACGAGCTCCGGATCGTCCGCTGCAACGAGGACGGGACCTTCAACGCCATCCCGGTCGGCAGCGACAGCTTTCTCGACGAGTGGCAGGGCGTCACCCGCCCGGAGCTGTCGATCGACGACCAGGCGCGGTGGCCGGCGCTGTTCGAGCGGCTGCGCGGCGCCCGCGCGGGCCTCGGCCGGGCCGAGCTGCAGCGCGCGCTCGAGGGGATCGGCGTCGTGATCGGTGCCGAGCAGATGGCGACCTACTGGGCCGGGCAGTGCCGCGCGCTGCTCGAGCGCCCCGACGCATCGGCGGACGAATTCAATGAAGTGGAGCTCGACCAGGCCCAGGCCTACCGGCTGATCCGCGCGTCCGGGTACTGCGCGAAGCTGCTGGCGACGCCGCCGGCCGAGGGCGAGCTGTTCCGGCTGTACTGGAACGGGGTCCGCATGGGCGGGCGCGATCCCGCTGACGTCGACCGCGCGATCGGGCTCGACGACGCGTTGGCCGCGCTCGGGCTCGCCGAGGCCACCGACGACGACGCGGTGGCGGCGGCGCTGGCCGGGTTCGAGCGGGACCACGGGCTGCGCCTGCCGTCGACGCTGCGCCGGCTGTGGGCCCGGACCGGCGTGCGCGACGCGATCGGCGAGTCGCACTGCAACAACCCCGAGCCGTGCCCGGTCGCGGCGTGGACCGCGCACTGCGACGTCGACCGCGCGCTCGGCGGCGGGCTCGCGGTGCGGATCATGACCCCGCACCAGGGCGATCACGCGTGGTGGGCGGTGTTCGACGACGGCGCCGCGGACGCCGCGATCGCGATCTCGTTCGAGGAGGACGGGCCGCCGGTGCAGCGGATCGCGTCCAGCCTGCCGTTCTTCTTCTGGGACCTGGCCGAGACCGGTCGCTGCTGGTACCTGGCCGAGGCCGACGACGACGACAGCGAGGACAGCGACGACCACGAGCGGCTCGACGGCTAAGAGTTTGTGAAACAAACTCGTTTCCGTACAGGCGCTGCCGACGTTCCTCGTCGGCGAGCCGATCAACCAGAGGCTGGGAATCTTAAAAGGTTCGCAGCCCCTGAGCGACACGCGAGGTCAGAGGCGCGAACCCGGCGCGAACCCGGTGGTCGGATCGGTGCCAGGTGGTGATCGCCGCAAGGGCGAGCACGTGCGCGAGATCGTGCGCGCGCACGATTTCGTCGCGACCGCCGTGAAGATCGCGATCGAGCCGCGTCGACGAGGGGGCCATGACCAGCCAATCCTCATCGTCGCGCAGCGCGGGGCTGCCGCGCAGCGCCCCGTCGACCCTGGCCAGCCCCGTCGTGCCGGTGCGCCCGTCCGAGGGCGACGTCGTTGGCTGGGGTGGTCGCGCGCCCTGGGCCGGCGCCGGCGCCCGCACCGCGTCGCGCTGGCTGGCTGA
Source organism: Myxococcales bacterium (assembly GCA_043775605.1). Lineage (GTDB taxonomy): Bacteria > Myxococcota_A > Polyangia > Haliangiales > Haliangiaceae > UBA2376. The sequence continues at coordinate 6,533 of JAYVSF010000686.1, read as the reverse complement.
CAGCCTGGCCAGCCTCGGCGTCGATCACGCGTTCGGCGTGCTCGGCGGCGGCATCGCGCCGTTCGCCGCCGGCCTGGCCGCGTCAACGATCCGGCTCTGCCACACCCGCCACGAGTGCGGCGCTGCGTTCGCCGCGATCGAGGCACACTTCGCCACTGGTCGCCCGACCGCGGTCGTGGTCACCACCGGGCCGGGGCTGTTCAACGCGCTCAACGGCATGATGGCGGCGCGCGCCGATGGTGCCCGGGTGGTGCTGATCTCGGCGGCCACGTCGCGGGCCCAGCTCGGTCGTGGCGCGGTCCAGGAGACCGGCCCGTTCACCATGCCGGCCGGGCTGACCAGCGCTGGCCCGCTGTTCCACTACGCCGCCGCGCCCGAGTCGATCGTCGAGCTCCACCACGCGCTCCAGCAGCTCGCGTGCGGCTGGGCCCGGCCCGGCGGCTTCGTCGCGCACCTCGCGCTGCCGTGGTCGCTGCAGACCCTGTTGCTCACCGCCGAGCCGCCCGCGCTCGGCCGCTGGACCCTGACCGCCCCGCTGCCGCCGCCGAGCGCCATCGACACCACCCTCGAGGCCCTCGCCACCGGTCGCAACGCGCTGTGGATCGGCCATGGCGCCCGCGCCGCCGCCGCCGAGCTGCGCACCTTCGCGCTCGCCGCCGGCCTGCCGGTGCTGTCGTCGCCCCGGGCCAAGGGCGTGTTCGACGAGGATCACCCGCAGTTCGTCGGCGTCAGCGGCGCCGGCGGCCACGACACCGTCGCTGCGTTCCTCGCCAGCCGGCCCGACACCCTGGTAGTGCTCGGCACCCGGCTCGGCGAGGTCACCTCGTTCCTGGCGCCGTCGGCGATCCCGGCCCGGCGCTGGATCCACGTCGACGTCGATCCCTCGGCCTTCGCCGCCGCGTTCCCCGGCACCGACGGGCTGGGCGTGGTCGCCGACGTCCGCGAGTTCCTGGGCGCGCTCGATCGCCGGGCCCGCGCCACCGGCTGGTACGCCCGTCATGCTCGCACCAACGCGGCGCCGCACCTCGGTCGGCCGGCGCCGCTGATCGCCCAGGGCGGCGAGGTCCGCACGCCGTTCGTCATGCAGGTGCTGCAGCACCGCGTCGTCGATCGCACCGACGCGATCGTGATGAGCGAGGCCGGCAACTCGTTCACCTGGGTCAACCACGCGTTGCGCTTCGCCGAGCCCGGTCGCTACCGGACCAGCGCGGCCTGGGGCTCGATGGGCCACTTCACCACCGGCCCGGTCGGGGCCGCCCTCGCCAGCGGCCGGCGCGCGGTCGCGGTGGTCGGCGATGGCGCGATGCTGATGAACAACGAGATCAACACCGCGGTCGCCTACCGCGCCGACGTGATCTGGCTGGTCCTGAACGACGCCCAGCTCGGCTTGAACCAGCACGGCATGGCCGCGCTCGGCATGACGCCGGTCGAGACCCAGTTGCCGCGCACCGACTTCGTCGCCTTCGCCAGGAGCCAGGGCGCGTCGGCGATCGCCGTCGAGCGCGAGGCCGATCTCGCCGACGCGATCGATCGCGCGCTGGCCACGCCTGGCCCGGTCGTGATCGACGTCCGCATCGATCCCCGGATCCCGTCACCCATCCTCGTCCAGCGGATCAAGAGTCTCAACGCCCAGGGAGGTCGCTCGTGAGCATCGATCCTTTCGATCCCGTGACCGAAGCCGAATCCGAATCCGCACCCGCAGCCGCAGCCGAGGCCGAGGCCGGGGCCGCACCCGAAGCCAGGGCGCCGCTCGCATACATCGGGCCGTTCGAGCGCGAGCCGTGGCCCGAGCGGCTGACCGCGCGCGTCGTCGAGCCCGGGCCCGACGCCCGCATCCACGGCTATCACGTCAGTGGCGACCTCGCCCGCCACCACGGCATGGTCGACGTGCTCTGGCTGGCGCTCACGGGCGAATTGCCGACCGACGCCGAGCGCGCGGCCCTCGACGCGGCGACCGTGCTGCTGGCCCCGGTCCACGTCGGCCAGGCCCCGGCCCACGCCGCGTTCCTGTCGCGGATCGCCGGCGCCACCCCCGGCGCGACCGTCGCGATCGCCGCGGTCGGCCTCGGCGAGCTGGCCCGTCACGAGCGCGAGCTGCTGGCGCCGTGGATCACGTGGCTCGAGCGCAACGACGGCCCGGTGCCCGCGGTCGCGTGCGCGCCGATCGAGAGCGCGGAGGCCGCCGCCGGTCAACGCTGGCTCGACAGCAAGATGCGGCTGTGGTTCGGCGCCGGCCGCGGCCTGCCGCCGGGCGCGCTGACCCGGGTCGCGTGCGGCTACGCGCTGCTCGCGCGCCTCGGCCTGCGCGGGCCGCTCGCGATCGAGACGGTGACCGTGTGGGCCCGGCTGCCGGCGATCGCCGCCGAGGCCGCGCACGCCGGGGCCGGCGCGGTCCGCCAGTATCCGGCCCGGCTGCCCGACTACCAGTACGTGGACGGGCAGGGGATCGCGTCGTGACCGCGCCTCGCCCGATCCAGCGCGTCGGTCACATCGGCGACCACGACAACCGGTTCTGTGGCCGCGCGGTGTTCGCCGACCTCGCGTTCACCACCCGCAACCCGACCGAGCTGCTGCTGCTCGCGTTCGGCGTGGCCGAGGTCACCGCCGACGATCTCGAGCTGATCCGCTGCCTGGCGCTGGCCCTGTGCTCGCCCGACGCCCGGGTGTGGCCGCTCAAGATGACGCGCACGCTGGCGTCGTACGGCAACCCGTTCGCCGGGTTCTTCGGCGCCCAGCTCGGCAACGCCAGCGATCGCATGGGCCCGGGCACCACCACCAACGCCGCCGCGAGCCTGCAGTGGATCGCGGCCCAGGTCGGGCCCGATCCCGACGACGCCGCGGTCGCCGCCGCCGTCGTGCGCCACAAGGCCGAGCGCGGCCGCCTCGCCGGCTTCGGCGTGCCGTTCCGGGCCGAGGACGAGCGACTGGTCGCGCTGCGCCCGATGCTGGCCCGCCACCGCGCGAGCCGCGGGCCGATGTGGCGGCTGGCCGCGCAGGTCGAGCAGGTGATGCGCGTGCACGACCAACTCGCGCCCAACGTGGTGCTCGCGCTGGCCGCGACCCTGCTCGATGTCGGGCTGCCGGCGGCCCGGGCCGGCATGTTCGCGACCATGCTCATGGCCCCGACCTTCGCCAGCCACGCGCTCGAGGCCGCCGACCAGGACGCCGCGCTCTTGCAGGAGCTGCCGGCCGAGGCGCTCGAGTACCAGGGCGCCGCGCCCCGGCAGTCGCCGGCCGAGGCCGCCCGGGTCGCCACCCGGCCGACCGGCGCCGGCGCCGCGGTTGGGCGCCGCTGCCTGTCGTGGTGAACCCGCGCGCGCGTATAGTGCGCGGATGTTCCGAGTCATGGAGTGCCACGACGGCAAGGTCGAGCTGTTCGAGGGCACGGAGCACGTGGGGCCGCCGCCGCCGGGCGTGCTGCGCTGGATCGACCTGCGCGGCCAGGACGACCCGGCGCTCGAGCTGTTGCGGACCCGGTTCGAGTTCCATCCCCTGGCGATCGAGGACTGCGCCCACGAGGACCAGCGGCCCAAGCTCGAGGAGTATCGCGATCACATCTTCCTGGTGACCCAGGGCTTCGCCTGCAAGGGCGAGAAGATCGACGAGCTCGCGCTGCACGAGCTCCACACCTTCCTCGGCGGGACCTACCTGGTCACCGTCCACCTCGGCGACATCGCCGCGGTCGACAAGACCTGGCGCCGGCTGACCGGCGACCCCAAGCAGCTCGAGCGCGGGGTCGACTTCGCCTACTACCTCATCGCCGACGGCATCGTCGACGACAACTTCCCGATCCTCGACACCATCGCCGACGAGCTCGAGGAGCTCGAGGACTCGGTCTTGGCGTCGCCCAGGCGCAGCGATCTCCAGCGCATCTTCCAGCTCAAGCACCACCTGGTGACGATGCGCAAGGTGCTGTCGCCGCAGCGCGACGTCCTCGGCCTGCTGGCCAAGCGCGGCGACAGCCGGGTCAGCGACCGGACCTCGCTGTACCTGCGCGACGTCTACGATCACCTGGTCCGGATCAACGAGTCGATCGAGACCAACCGCGACCTGCTCGGCAACGCGCTCGACGCCTACCTGTCGGCGGTCGGCCAGCGCACCAACGAGATCATGAAGTACCTGACGATCATGAGCGCGGTGTTCCTGCCGCTGGCGTTCATCGTCGGCTTCTTCGGCCAGAACTTCGACGACCTGCCCGGCCTCCACGGCTGGATGCACCACCGCGGCGCGATGTGGACCATGGTCTTCCTGTGCGTCGCCGTCCCGGTCACGATGCTGACCTGGTTCCGCAGCAAGCACTGGATCTGACGCGCGCCGTACGCCGTCGTTACTTCGTCGCGGGCTTGCTGGCCCAGGACCGGTAGGTCCCGCACTCGGCGAGGACCTCCTGGTAGTACTTCGTGTCGGCGAACGTCTTCACCACCGGGTACCAGGTGGTCGGCACCGGCAGGACCTCGAGGCCCTCGTAGGGATCGACGTTGGCCGCGGTGATGAGGCCCTGCAACTCGGCCTTGGCCGCGTAGAACGCTGCCCTGGCCTTGAGCTCGCGGCTGGTGGCCAGCTCGAAGGCGCGCTTGTACCAGCGTTCGGCCGGCCTGGTGTCGAGCGTCGTCTGGTGGGTCGCGTCGAGGATGACCCGGGCGTTGCCGTACCAGGTCAGGTTGTAGAGCGCGGTGCCGAGCCCGAGCGCGGCCGTCGCGGCGACGTCGCCTTTGCCGGTGGCCTTGCGGGCCAGCTCGGCGACCCGGGCCGCGAAGCTGGCGTGGGTCCAGGCCGCGCCGGCGTACTGATCGTGATCGCAGTCGTGGCAGTCGACGATGTGGGTGACGAACGGATCGGTGCCGAGCGCCGACGACGCGGCGGTGGTGGTCGCGAACGCCGCGGTCGCGGCCGGGTAGTTGCCGTCGAGCAGGAGCCGCAGGGCCAGCTCGCGCTCGAGCATCGGCCTGGTGAACGAGTCCTTGAGCACGAAGCGATCGAACGCGGTGCTGGTCTTGCCGGCGCGCGCAATCATCTCGCGCAGGAACCCGACGTCGGCCCACTTCGACGTCGCCGACACGGGCTTGCCGGTGCCGGGGTCGATCGGATCGACGGTGCCCGGGTGCAAGAACTCGGCGTCGACCAGGCGGCCGCTCGTCGCGCAGGCCGCGGCCAGGCGGTCCCGCACCTCGAGCGTGACCGACGGAAGGCGCGAGTAGCCCGGATCGAGCACCGCCATCGTCTTCGCGATCTCGTCCTCGCGCCCTGGGTCGAGCTTGCCGTCGACGACCAGGGCCAGGGCCAGGCTGGCCTTGGCCTGGGTCGCGACCCGGAGGTCGCCGGGCCGCGCCGCCACCGCCGCAGCGAGCTGGGTGCGGGCCGTGGCGAGGTCGCCGCGCCGCGCCGCCAGGTGACCGGCGACCAGCTTCATCAGCCACGGCCGATCGATGCCCGTGGTGGTCGCCAGCCGGGTCACCAGCTGCGCGAGCGTGGCGTACGCCTTCTGCTGGGCCGCGAGCGCGCTCGGCTCCGGCCGGTCGCCCCACATGCCGCTGCCCATGGCCTCGGCCTTGGCCAGCTCGCGCACGATCAGCAGCCCGATCAGGTCCGAGGTCGGCTCGACCTTGGCGATCTCGTCGGCGGCGACCAGCCCGTCCTGCTTGAGCCCGACCAGCCGCCACAGCAGCGCCTGCTCGTGCGGGTTCCTGGCCAGGCGCAGCGCAAGGCGCCAGTCGGCCTCCTCCATCGGCTGGAAGTCCTGGGCCGCCATCGTCGCCAGCGCCAGCGCGCCGGCGTGGATGCGGGCCAGCTCGAGGTTGGCGCGCGCCAGGTTGCCGCTCCGGCGCAGCGCACCGGCGACGTAGTAGCGCGCGCGCCAGGCCAGCTCGCCCGACGGTCGCTCGAGCTGCGCGCTGCTCTTGTCGAAGAACGCGATCGCGGCCGCCCAGTCGTGCTGATAGAACAGGACCCGCACCACCTGGAAGGCGTAGCGCTGGGCGAGGAACGGCTCCTTCGCCGCCGTCGCCGCCTTCAGGCCGGCCCGGGCCTCGGCGAGCAGCTTGCTCACGGCCGCGGGGGTCAGGGCGGCGGCCGCGTCGTCGCCAGCGGCGAGCTGCTCGGTGCGGCGGGCGAGCGCGACGTAGGCCAGCGCGCGCTGGATCTTCACTCGTCCGCCGGGCAGCTTCCAGGTCGCCGGCGCGAGCCCGAGCGGGAAGGCGCTGGCCTTCTTCGGCGCCGGGCCGCTCAGGCTGGCGATGGTGGCGAGCTGCTCGGCCGACGCCTGGTACAGGATCTTCTGCCAGTCGTCGGGCGGGATCGCGCCCGCGAGGTAGCCCGTCCAGTCGGCCAGCATCGTGTCGTGGCCGCAGTCGTCGCACGGGTAACCGAAGCCGACCACGTACGGATCGAACTGCAGGCCGACCGGCGCCGGATCGGCGGCGACCGCGGGATCGAACGCGGTCAGCTCCTCGATGGTCGGGGCCGACCAGCCGCACGCGTCGGCGCGCTGGTCACGGACGGCGACGCCGCCGAGCAGGAGCAGCGCGGCGGCCGCG
>JAYVSF010000685.1:0-4944 GCA_043775605.1 Myxococcales bacterium | reverse complement strand
GGATCCAACATCGGGTCGCGCGAGCCTACCGCATGTGTGACCATGGCGCCGATGCGTGGTGCCCAGGCCGTCCCCGCCGTGTCCTCTCCCGGCGCCTTGCTGGGCGCGCTCACCCTCGTCCTGGCGGCCTGCGGCGACGACGGCGGCCTCGCCCCGGCCTCGCCAACGCTCACCGCCGGCCCGATCACGATCACCGCCGATCCCCTGCGGCTGACGGTGACCACGCCGCTCGGCACGGTCGAGCAGGTCGGGTTCCTCCAGTTCGCGACCGTGCCCGTGGTCGATCCCGGCCGGTACATCGATCCCCGCGACCTCGGCACCGTCGCGCTGACCTGGACCACCCCGGGCCGCGCGATCGGCGTCGACGGCGACGGCGCGCTGGTCCTCGACGGCGGCGCCCGCCTCGCGCTCGCCGTCGGCACCGCCCCCGACACCGGGACCCTCGCGATCGACGCCAGCAAGGTGACCGGCGCGGTGCTCACGCGGCTGGTGCTGCCGATCGATCAGCCCGCCAGCGGCGCCCTGGGCGAGCCGATCTATGGCTTCGGCGAGAGCTTCGCCGGCGCCGACGCCAGCGGCGGGGTGCGCGAGTTGCAGTTCCGCGTCGACGGCAGCTGGGAGTCGGGGCTCAACGAGGCCCACGTCCCGGTGCCGCTGGCGCTGTGGCCGCGGCGCGGGCTCGGCATGTTCGTCGCTGATCGCCGCGAGGGCGCGTTCGATCTCGGCCATACCATCCCGGGCTCCGTGCTCGCCACCTTCGGTGTGCCGGCGCGCCGCCCGCTCGCGGTCCACCTGTTCGTCGCGCGCGAGCCCCTCGACCTGGTCCGCCGCTACGTCGGCATGACCGCGGCCCCGGCGGTGCCGCCGCGCTGGGCGTTCGCGCCCCAGCAGTGGCGCAACGAGCACCGCTCGAGCGACGAGGTCCGCGCCGACGCCCACGCGATGCGCGCGCTCGGCATCCCCGGCTCGACGATGTGGATCGATAACCCGTGGCAGACCGGCTACAACGACTTCACCTTCGACCTTGGCCGGTTCGCCGGCATCGACGCGCTGCTGGCCGAGCTGAAGGGCCTGGGCTACCGCGTGGTCGTCTGGTCGACGCCCTATCTGGCGCCGACCGGCACCACCGCGGCCGACTACGCCGAGGCCGACCGCCGCGGCCTGTTCGTCGAGGACGAGCTCGGCCGGACCCTGCCGTTTCCCGGCGACGAGGGCCCGGTCGGACTGATCGACTTCACCAACCCCGACGCGGTCGGGTTCTGGCGGCAGCGCATCGCCCGGGTCGTGACCCGCGGCATCAGCGGCTTCAAGCTCGACTACGGCGAGGACGTGGTGGTCGAGCTCGGCGGCAACCGGATCGGCATGCGCCTGGCCGGCGGTGACAACCAGGACCTGCACGGCATCTTCGCCCGCGGCTACCACGACGCCTACCTCGGCGCGCTGCCGCCCGGCGACGGGTTCCTCATCACCCGGGCCGGGGCCTGGGGCGATCAGGATCGCAACACCACGATCTGGCCGGGCGATCTCGACAGCGACTTCTCGCGCCACGGCGTCGACAACGGCAGCGGCAAGCACAACGTCGGCGGGCTGCCGTCGGCGATCGCCGGCGGGCTGTCCCTGTCGGTGTCGGGCTACCCGTTCTTCGGCTCGGACATCGGCGGCTACCGCGAGCGCACGCCGACGTCCGAGGTCCTGATCCGGTGGGCGCAGTACGCCGCGCTCGGCACGATCATGCAGCTCGGCGGCGGCGGGCCGTCGCACAACCCGTGGGACACGACGCTGTTCGCGGCGCCGGCCCTCGCCGTCTATCAGCAGTTCGCGCGGCTGCACATGGATCTCAATCCGCTCTTGTGGACGCTGGCGGTCGCGGCCGGCGTCGACGGCACGCCGGTGACCCGGCCCGCGCGCTTCATGTATCCCGACGCCGCGTGCGACGACGCGATGTTCCTGACCGGCGACGTCCTGCTGTCGGCGCCGGTGATCGAGGCCGGCGCCACCACGCGCGAGGTCGTGCTGCCGCCCGGTCGCTGGATCGACTGGTGGACCGGCCTCGCGCTGACCGGCGACGGCACGACCGTCCGCACCGTGGCCGCGCCGCTCGTGCACATGCCGCTGTGGTACGCGGCCGATCGCTTCGTGCCGATGTTCGCGCGCGCCGCCGACACCCTCGAGCCCGCGACCGCGGCCGGGGTGACGTCGTACGCGGATCCGGCGTACGGCCGCGAACTGCGACTGCTGCTCGGCGCCGCCGGCGGGCCGGTCGAGACCCGGCTGCACGATGGCGCGCGCGCGACCGGCGCCGTGGCTGGCGCCCGCTACGTGCTGCGGTTCGAGCCCGGCAGCCAGTACACGGTCGCGACCTTCGACCTGGCCGCCGCGGCGACGACCGTGGCCGCGATCGCGAACCCTGTGCGGGTCCGGCGCACGGGCGCGGATCTGTCGACGGTCGTCGACGAGGCCGCGCTGATGGCCTGCGCCGACGGCTGCTGGCTGTGGGAGCCGGGCGTCCGCCGGCTGCGCATCCGCGTGGCGACCAGCGGCGCACCCGCCGAGGTCGAGATCGAGGGCGGCGGCCCGTGAGCCGCACCGACCGCGGCGCGAGAACTGCGCGCACGCGCCGCACCTCGAAGCGCAGCGTCGGCGTTGACAGCCGCGCGGGCCGGCGCAAACTACGCGGATGTGGTCGAGCCTGCGTCGGTTGATGGCCCTCGGGCCGCGACTCGCCGCATTGCTCGTGCTGATCGCGGCGCTGCTGGCGGCGCCGGTGAGCCTGCCGGCGGCGCCCGAGAGGTGTTGCTGCCCGTCGCCGGCGACCTGCAAGTGCCCCGAGCACCAGCGCGGCTACCACGGCCAGACTTCGCTCCGGCGCTGTAGCAGCCCGACCCCGCGGGTCGCGTCCTTGCCCGCCCCGCCCGCGGCCCTCGCCGCCGCGCCGGTGGTGTCGACCGCGGCGGTGCCCGCGATGCCGACCGTGATCGCGCGGCCCGCGCCCCATCCCAGCCCCGACCTCGATCGACCGAGCGCGCCGTCCTAACGCGCCGGGCTCGCCGCGGCCTCGCCGTGGTGTGCCCGCGCCAGGATCCGTGTCCCGGCCGTTCGCCGCGGGCGACCCCCCATCGCGGGTGCCGTCGCTCGCGCGCGACCGGTCTCGTTCCGTCGACGCGCGTCGCGCCTCCCCGCGCGCGCCCAGCTCTCGAGGTCTCTCACCGATGCGCACCTGCACTGCCCTGGTCGCTGCCCTCTGTCTGACCACCGCGATCGTCGCCTGCGGCGACAACCACGAGGAGGACTACGCCACCCTCCAGGACTGCATGGTCGACCACACCCAGGTCGAGATGCTGCCCAAGCTCCAGGCGCTCACCGTCTGCCTGGTCAGCCACTTCGATCTCGGCTGGACCACCGCCGCCGACTGCGAGGCCTACGTCGCTGCCCACGGCGACTACCCCGACTCCCGGGTCGCCGCCTGCGCCGAGTACATCCGCCAGAAGGGCCTCTGACCGTGCGCGGCCCCGTAGGCGGTCGCGCACTCGGCTTCGTCATCGCGGCGGCCGTGACCCTGACCGCCGGCGTCGCCGTCGCCCAGCACGATCACCATCCCATGGACGTCGCCCCGGACCGGACCGGCACGGCCGCGACGATCGCGCCGCCGCCGTTCGAGGTCGGGCTATCGATGACCGGCGCCCGCTTCGACCAGTTGCTGTACGAGGGCGACTACGCCGGGCTCGGCGTCCACGTCGGCGCGCATCGTGGCCGATTCGGCGCCCGCGCGGCGCTGACGTTCTACGAGCTGCGCAAGAACGGGGCGACGATCGACGGCGTCGGCGATCTCACGGTCGGCGTCGACGCGCTGGTCGCCCAGCACGGCGCGCTGGCTGCCGGCGTCGGACTCGGGGCCACCTTGCCCACCGGGGCGTCGATGACCGGGCTGGGCATGGGCCACCCGATGGTGATGCCGGCGGCCTGGGTCGCGCGCGACGGCGCCCGCACGGCGTTCGCGGCCAGCGCCGGCTGGTGCGGCGCGATCATGGCCGAACCGGCGCATCACGCCCACGGCGCCTGGCCGCTGGTCGAGCCGATGAGCTCGTCGGAGCTGATGGCCAGCGTCCGCGGCGAGCTGGTCCTGGCCGGCCCCTTCCGGGCCGGGGCCAAGCTCCTCGTCGCGATCCCGCTCGGGGACGAGGCCACGCGGATCGTCGCCGCCGTCGGCGGCCGCTGGCTCGGCCCACGCGCCGAGGTCGGCGCCGAACTGCAGGCCGGCGTGGCCGGCGATCCTTTCACCATCCGCGCGGTGATCACCAGCGCGCTACGCTTCTGAGCTCGCCCGAGGTCCCATGCCCGCCGTCATCCCCCGCCTCGTCCTCGCCGCGCTGCTCACCGCGGCCGCGACCGGTTGCCCGAGCCCGACCGAGCCGACGCCCTCGGGCGCCACCTGCCCGCCTGGCAACACCCTGACCTACGACGGCTTCGGCAGGGCTTTCATGACCAGCTACTGCACCCGCTGTCACGCCAGCACGCTCGACGGCCCCGACCGCCACGGTGCGCCGCTCTTCCACGACTTCGACAGCCTGCGCGGCATCCTCAACGTCGGCCACCACGTCGACGAGTACGCCGCCGCCGGCCCGCTCGCGGTCAACACGCTCATGCCCTACGACGGCGCCCGACCGACGCTGCTCGAGCGCCAGCAGCTCGGCACCTGGCTGGCCTGCGAGTTCGACCCCCTGGCCAACCCCGACGCCGGCCTCGACGCGCCGCCCGGCCTCGACGCCGGCCTCGACGCGGCTCCGGGCCTGTGCCCGGCCGAAACGCATCAAGGCGCCCGTTGCGGGGCGCCCTGATGGTCTCAGTCTCGTGCGAAAGGGGGGACTCGAACCCCCACGGAGTTACCCACTGGAACCTGAATCCAGCGCGTCTACCAATTCCGCCACTTTCGCGAGGGCCGTGATT
>JAYVSF010000684.1:0-14042 GCA_043775605.1 Myxococcales bacterium | reverse complement strand
GCTGATCGATCGCCACCAGGTGATCGACATCCTCCAGCGCTGGCCCGCGACCTGGCCCGCCGCCGAGCTGGCCGCGGCGCTGCGCCCGCTGAGCCCGCGCGCCTACTCGATCGCGTCGAGCCCGCTCGCGGATCCGGGCGAGGCCCATCTCACCGTCGGTCTGGTCGAGGACGTCCGCGCCGGCCAGCGCCGGGTCGGCAGCGCCTCCGAGCTGCTCACCCGCGCCGAAATCGGCGCCGAGCTCCGCGCGTTCGTCGAGCCCAACCCCGGCTTCCACCTGCCCGCCGACGACGCCGACTTGGTCATGATCGGGCCCGGCACCGGCGTTGCGCCGTTCCGCGGCTTCGTCCAGCACCGCGAGGCGGTCGGAGCCCGCGGCCGGAGCTGGCTCTGCTTCGGCGAGCAGCATCGCCGCACCCAGTTCCTCTACCAGCTCGAGTGGCAGCGCGCGCTGGCCCGCGGCCTGCTCACGCGCATGGACGTCGCGTTCTCGCGCGATCAGCCGCACAAGGTCTACGTGCAGGACCGGCTGGCCGAGCACGGCGCCGAGCTGTTCGCCTGGCTCGAGGGTGGAGCCCATCTCTACCTGTGCGGCGACGCCCGCCACATGGCGCCGGCGGTCGAGGCCACGCTGCGCGCGATCGCCGGGCGCCACGGCGGGCTCGACGACGACGGCGCCGCCGAGTGGCTGACCACGCTGCGCGCCGGCGGCCGTTACCACCGCGACGTCTACTGAGAGGCTGAATGTCCGACTCGCCCACCCCTGCACCCGAGCGCCCGCTGACCGTGGTCGAGCACATCAAGGCCGCCAGCGACGGCCTGCGCGGCACGCTGCGCGCCAGCCTCGCCGCGCCGCTGACCGGCGCGATCGCCGCCGACGACACCCACGTCCTCAAGTTCCACGGCAGCTACCAGCAGGACGATCGCGACCTGCGCGAGGAGCGCCGGCTGCAGAAGCTCGAGCCCGACTACCAGTTCATGATCCGCACCCGCCTGCCCGGCGGCGTGTGCACCGCGGCGCAGTGGCTCGTCCTCGACGACCTCGCCGGCCGCTACGGCAACGGTACGCTGCGGCTCACCACCCGCCAGGCCTTCCAGCTCCACGGCGTGATCAAGGGCGACCTGCAGCCGACCGTGGCCGCGATCAACGCCGCGCTGATCGATTCCATCGCCGCGTGCGGCGACGTCAACCGCAACGTGATGTGCAACCCCGACCCGCTGGCGTCGGCGCTGCACGCCGAGGTCTTCCCGTGGGCGGTGCGGCTGTCCGAGCACCTCCTGCCCCGGACCCGCGCCTACCACGAGATCTGGCTGGGCGAGGAGCGCGTGGCCGGCGGCGAGCCCGAGCCCGAGCCGATCCTCGGCAAGAACTACCTGCCGCGCAAGTTCAAGATCGCGATCGCGGTGCCGCCGGCCAACGACGTCGACGTCCTCGCCCACGACCTCGGCTTCATCGCGATCGCCGACGGTGACCGGCTGCTCGGCTTCGACGTCACCGTCGGCGGCGGCATGGGCGCGACCCACGGCGACCCGACCACCTACCCGCGGCTCGCCGATGTCATCGGCTTCTGCCGGCCCGACGAGGTGCTCGAGATCGCCGAGCACGTGGTGATGCTGCAGCGCGACCACGGCGATCGGCACGAGCGCAAGCACGCCCGGCTGAAGTACACGATCGCCCATCGCGGGTTGCCGTGGTTCGTCGCCGAGCTCGAGCGACGGCTCGGTCGCGCGCTGGCGCCGGCCCGGCCCTACGCCTTCGATCACGATGGCGATCGCTTCGGCTGGGCCCGCGGCGCCGACGGTCACTGGCGAGTCACGCTCCACCTCGACAGCGGCCGGGTCGCCGACGTCCCCGGCGGCCCGCGCCTGCGCACCGGCCTGCGCGCGCTGGCCACGGTCCATCCCGGCGAGCTGCGGCTCACGCCCAATCAGAACCTGATCGTCACCGGCATCACCGACGACGCGCGGCCCGTGATCGACGGGCTGCTGGCCGAGCACGGCCTCGACGGCTTCCGCACCCGGCGGCCGGTCCGGCTCCACGCGCTGGCCTGCGTCGCGCTGCCGACCTGCAGCCTGGCGATGGCCGAGGCCGAGCGGATGCTGCCGACCTTCGCCGACCGCGTCGACGAGCTGCTCGCCGGCCACGGCCTCGGCGACCTGCGCTTGCACCTGCGCATCACCGGCTGCCCCAACGGCTGCGCCCGACCGTACGTCGCCGAGGTGGCGCTCATCGGCAAGGGCCCCGGCCGCTACAACCTGATGCTCGGCGGCGATCACACCGGCTCGCGCCTGGCCCGCCTGGTCCGCGAGAACGCCGACGAGCCCGAGCTGCTGGCCACGCTCGACGGCCTGTTCGCGCGGTTCGCCCGCGAGCGCACGCCCGACGAGCCGTTCGGCGACTTCGTCACCCGCGCTGCGATCGCCTGATCCAGCGAGCCTTGGCGAGTGATCCGGCGCGGACTTGATCATCGACACGTCCCGGCGACGATCGTGACCGGACCGTGGCGCCGCGCGCGGCCGACGTGTCGGGCTCGTGACCGGTCGCGGCGCTCGTCGCGCCTAGCATCCGGGCATGTGCGAACCCGCTCGTCAGTCCACAACGTGGACCCGGTATCCCGAGATCATCCAAGGTGGCATGGGCGTCGGCGTGTCGGGCTGGCAGCTGGCCAGCGCGGTGGCGCGCACCGGTCAGCTCGGCGTCGTGTCGGGCACCGGCACCGAGTCGACGCTGGTCCGCCGGCTGCAAGACGGCGACGTCGGCGGCCACCTGCGCCGCGCGATGGCGCGGTTCCCGCTGCCCGCGATCGCGGCCGACATCCTCCGGCGCTACTTCCGGCCCGACGGCCGACCGCCGGGCACGCCGTACCGGATGCTACCGATGGCGCGCCAGGTGCTGACCGTCGAGCGACAGGGGCATTTGATGCTCAGCGCGTTCGTCGAGATCGATCTCGCGCGCGAGGGTCACGACGGGCTGGTCGGCATGAACCTGCTCGCCAAGATCCAGCTGCCGACCTTGCCCTCGCTGTACGGCGCGATGCTGGCCGGCGTCGACGCGGTGCTGATGGGCGCCGGCATCCCGCGCGAGATCCCGGGCGCGCTCGACGCCCTCGCCGTCCACCAGCCGTGCGCGATCCGGTTCGACGTCGAGCAACTGCCCGACGGTCGGACCGAGCACTTGCGGTTCGATCCGACCATCCACTGGCCCGACGGTCCGCCGCCGGCGCTGAAGCGGCCGGCCTTCGTCGCGATCGTCGCCAGCAACTCGCTGGCGACCATGCTGGCGCGCAAGTCGACCGGACGGGTCGACGGCTTCGTGGTCGAGGGTCCCACAGCCGGTGGCCACAACGCGCCGCCGCGCGGCGAGCCGAGGATGAACGAGCGGGGCGAGCCGATCTACGGCACCCGCGACGAGGTCGACCTCGGCAAGCTGCGCGACCTCGGGCTGCCGTTCTGGCTGGCCGGCGGCACCGGCAGCCCCGCGCGGCTGGCGCAGGCGAAGGCGGCCGGCGCGGCCGGCGTCCAGGTCGGGACCCTGTTCGCGTTCAGCGACGAGTCGGGCATCACCGAGGCGCTGCGGCGCTCGGTCCTGACCCACGCCCGGCGCGGCGAGATCGACGTCTACACCGACGCCCACGCGTCGCCGACCGGCTACCCGTTCAAGGTCGTGACCTGGCCTGGCGACCCGGCCACCGGCGTCGAGCGCGCGCGGGTGTGCGACGTCGGCTACCTGCGGGTCGCGTACGCCGCGCCCGACGGCACGATCGGCTACCGCTGCTCGGGCGAGCCGATCGATCAGTACCTGGCCAAGGGCGGCAAGCTCGAGGACACGGTCGGGCGGCGCTGCCTGTGCAACGGGCTGGTGGCGACCATCGGCCTGGGCCAGCTCCGCGACGACGGCGTGGTCGAGCCGCCGCTGGTGACGAGCGGCGACGAGCTGCGCTCGATCGGCGGCTTCCTCGGCGAGCGCACCGGCTACAGCGCCGCCGACGTGGTCGCCTACCTGCGCCCAGACGGCCCGACAGCGCCGTAGGCCTCGCAGCCCACGACGGGTACGGAAACGGTAGCGGACACCGCCCGGCCCTCGGCCGCTTCACGGATTGGTCGACCCCCGATCCTCGACGGCGCTCGCTCATCGCGCCGCGGAGGTTCCGTGTCGCCAACCCGTCATCTGCTCTTGCTCCTCGGTGCTGCGTCGCTGGCCGCCGGTTGTGCGCCACCCGGCCCCGGCTCGGGCGACCCGCTCGGCGCGGCCGCCCGGGCCAAGCTCGCGCCCGAGGTCGTCGAGGCGCTGGCGGCTGGCACGCCGCAACAGCTGCTGGTCGTCCTCGCCACACCGGCCGTGGACCCGGTCGCCGCCGACGGCCACGACGCCGTCACCGACGCACGGCCGTGGCTCGCGGCCAAGGCCGACCTCGCCGCGGTGGCCGCGGACGCCGCGCTCACGATCGACGACGTCTGGGACGACCTGCCGATCATCCCGGTCACCGCGCCGTCGCTCGACGAGCTGGCCGCGCTGCTCGACGATCCGCGCGTGATCAGCGCCAGCGCGGTCCAGCGCTACGGCGCCTTCGACGCCGAGAGCTTCCCGTTGATCGGTCAGCCGACCGCGGCCGCCGCCGGCAAGGTCGGCACCGGCACCACCGTCGCGGTGCTCGACACCGGCGTCGACTACACCCGCGCGCCGTTCGGCTGCACCGCCCCCGGGCTGCCGACGAGCTGCCGGGTCGCCGTCGCCCGGGACTTCGCGGTCGACGACAGCACCCTCGACAGCGTCGGCCACGGCACCAACGTCGCCGGCATCGTCGTCGGCGTCGCGCCCGGCGCCCGCATCCTCGCGCTCGACGTCTTCGACGGCGCGACCGCGAGCAGCACGACCATCCTCGCCGCCTACAACTGGGTGCTGCAGAACCGCACCGCCTACAACGTCGCCGCGGTCAACCTCAGCCTCGGCGGCGGTCGTGCCACCGCGCCGTGCACCACCGATCCGCTCGCGGTCGCGTTCCAGACCGGCCGCAACGCGGGCCTGATCACTACCGTCGCGTCCGGCAACGACGGCGCGATCGACGCCACCGCCTGGCCGGCGTGCGCCCCGGCCGCGGTCTCGGTCGGCGCGGTCTACGACGCCGCGGTCGGCGGCCTCGGCTACGCGAACTGCTCGGACCCGGTCACCGCGGCCGATCGCGTCGCCTGCTTCTCCAACTCGGCCACGTTCCTGACCCTGCTCGCGCCGGGCGCGTTGATCGACGCCGCCGGCTATCGCATGGCCGGGACGTCGCAGGCGGCGCCCCACGTCGCCGGCGCGGTCGCGGTGCTGCGGGCCGCGCTGCCGGCCGAGACCGCGAACCAGCTGGTCAACCGGCTGGTCAGCGGCGGCCGCGGAGTCGTCGACGCGCGCACCGGCCGGCGCACGCCACGGCTCGACCTGCCGGGCGCGCTCGGCCTGGTCGTCGACGTCACGCCGCCGGTCGGCACCATGACCATCAACGCCGGCGCGCGCTACGCGAAGAACCGGGCCGTGACCCTCAGCCTGGTCGCGACCGATGTCGGCGGCGTCACCGAGGTGTGCGTCGGCGATCCCTGCACCACGTTCGTGGCCTACGCCCCGACCATCCCGGCGACGCTCGCCGCCGGTGCCGACGGCAGCCGGTCGCTCACCGTGCGCTTCCGCGATCGCGCCGGCAACGTCAGCGCACCGGTCAGCGACGCCATCGTCCTCGACACGACCGCGCCGGTGATCACCGGCAGCGCGACCACCAGCGCGGCGAAGGTCACGCTGCGCTGGAGCGCGACCGATGCCACCTCGGGCGTGGACAGCTATCGCCTCGTCGGCGCGCCGGGCCCGACGCTGCCCGCGGCCACTTGCACCATCGGCTCGACCCTCGCCAGCGGCGTCAGCACGCTCACGTACACCCACGGCCCGCTCGCCCTGGGCGCGACCTGGTCGTACCGCGTCTGCGCCACCGACGCGGCCGGCAACACGGCCGCCGGGGTCGGCTTCACGGTGATCGTGCGCTGATCGCCGGCGGCGCCGACTCGACACGCGTCGGCGTCAGGTGACGGCGGCGGCGCGCTCGTCGAACAGCACCGGCGCCGCGCTCTTCGGCGGCCGCCCCCGTCGCCGCGGCGCACCGTCGGACGCCGGAGTCGTGGCCGCTGCGGTCACGGTCCGGGCGCCCCGCACCCGCGGCAACGCGAGCCCCTCGAGCCGCGCCGACAGCGCGGCGTCGCCGTCGGCGAACACCCGGGCGTAGGCCATCGCCCGCTGCGCCCGCACCGCCAGCGCCTCGTGCGCCTCCGCCAGGCGCCGGCGAGCGTCGTCGAGCGTGGCCTCGAGCCGGCGCACCTCGGCCGCCCGCTCCTCGACCTGCGCCGCCTGCACCGCCAGCGCCTTGCCGTCCACGTCAGGGAAGCTGACCCCGGCCAGCGCCTCGGCGAAGATCACGAGCAACTCGCGGATCGCGGGGTTCACCGCCTCGTCGGCGCGCGCGCTCGTCGGCGACGCGACCGGTGCCGGCACGGCGATGACGGGGGCAGCGACGAGCGGGGCAGCGACGGGCGCGAGCGGAGCCACCGCCACGACGGACCTGGTCACGGTTCGAGTTTCCATGACCTGAACATTAGATCAGTATCGATCGAGGCTC
The DNA here is from genome assembly GCA_043775605.1 of Myxococcales bacterium. Classification (GTDB taxonomy): domain Bacteria; phylum Myxococcota_A; class Polyangia; order Haliangiales; family Haliangiaceae; genus UBA2376. The sequence goes on along the minus strand of JAYVSF010000684.1, from coordinate 7,401 downwards.
AAGTTCTCACGGTCCTGGTCGCCCAGCCGAGGCTCGCTATCGCCGGGCGGGCGGCGCCGACAGCACCTGGCCCATCGCCAGGTACTCGCCGCGCGCGGCCTGGCGCACGGTGTCGTGGTCGATCGCGTGCTTGCCCTCGGCGACTGCGAGGAACGCCGCGCCCAGCGCCGCGTTGCGGATGTTGGCGCCGGTCATCTTCGGGAACGCATTGGCCAGCTCGACCACGTCGATGTCGGCCGCCAGCGGCGCGTCGTCGGTCTTGAGCAGCCGCTGCCACAGCACCGCGCGCTCGTCGTCGTCGGGGTGCGGGAACACCACGTGCGCGCCCAACCGGCGCTTGAGCGCCTTGTCGATGCTGGCGTCGAGGTTGGTGGTGAGGATGACCACGCCGCCGAAGTTCTCGATCCGCTGCAGCAGGAAGTTCACCTCGAGGTTGGCGTAGCGATCCTGCGCGCCCTTCATGTCGGTGGTGCGCTGGCCGAACAGCGCGTCGGCCTCGTCGAACAGCAAGAGCGCGTGGCCGGCCTCGGCGGCGTCGAACACGTTGGCCAGCTGCTTCTCGGTCTCGCCGACCCACTTCGACACGACCTTGCTGAGATCGATCTGGTAGAGGTCGAGGTCGAGTTCCTGGGCGATGAGCCCGGCGACCATGGTCTTGCCGGTGCCGGGCGGCCCCGAGAACAGCGCGGCCAGCCCAACCCCGCGCGGCATCTTCGAGCGATAGCCCCACTCCTCGTAGACCGCGTGGGCGTGGCGGACCCGGGCCACCACCGCCTTGACCTGGCTCATCGCGTCCTCGGCCAGGACCAGGTCGTCCCAGCGCTGCTTGACCTGGATCCGCTCGGCGACGGTGCCCAGCCGCTCGGCGATGTTGTGGCGGACGCCGGCCATCAGGTCGGAGGTGGTCAGCGCGCTGGTCGCGCCCCGGCCACGCGCGAGCAAGCGGGCGCTCTCGACCGCGCGCCGGATCGCGCCGGCGCCGAGCGGGAAGCGCTGGGCCAGCTGGTGATCGTCGGCGGCGCCGGGCTCGCCCGCGATCGACCCGACCTGCGCGGTCCACAGCTTGATGCGGGTGCCGACGTCGGGCACCGGCCACTCGACCCGCACCGACGGCAACCGGGCGCCGACGTCGACGCCGGGCTTGGTCGACACCAGCACCACCGGCCGGCGCGCGCCGTCGAGGAACTGGGCCAGGATCCGGGCCCGCTCGTCGCGCGGCCCCTCGCCGAGGGCCAGCTCCTCGAGCCCGACCACCACCGGCACGGCGCCGCGCAAGAGGCTCTCGCGGCGCAAGGTCAAGAGCAGCGTCGTCAGCGCCGCCGCGGTCGGGGCCCGCGCCAGCTCGACCGCGAGGGTCGGTCCGGCCGCCGCCAGCGCCACCGCGGTCCGCCGGCCGGTCAGCGCCGGCCCCTCGACGAACAGGGCCAGCGGCGTCGGCGTGGTCAGGGTCTGGGCGATCGCGGCGACCGCGGCCTCCTGCCGGGCATCGAGGATCGGCCCGGGCGGCGCGGTCAGGAGCGTGCAGTCGGGATCGAAGCGCGGCTCGCCGGCCAGGTGACAGACCAGCTCGATCGCCGGCGCCAGCGTCCACCCGCTCGGCAGCCGCTCGAGGTTGCCGGCCCGGAGCAGGCCGTGCTGCACCGCTGGGTGATCGGCGAGCACGCTCAGGCCGAGCGCACGGCTGCGCTCGGGCGCCAGCTCGACCATGCGGCAGTAGGCGGCGGTGGTCAGGCCGTACAGGGTCAGCTCGTCGAGCTCGACCGCGTGGACCCGCATCGGCGGGTTGCCGGCCAGGGCCACCGCGGTCCACAGGAAGTCGAGCTGATCGTCGTCGAGATCCAGGGCCCGGGCCAGGCGCAGCATCGGCCGCTCCGACGCGTCGTCGGGCAGGGCCGCCAGCTCGGCGTCGATGGCCGCCAGCTCGAGGTCGAGCTTGGCGCGGACGTCACGGCCGAGCTCGGGCTCACGCCGGACCACCGCCCGCATCGCGCGCAGGTGGGCGCGATGGAGCTGCAGCTCGTACTCGGCGCGGGCCAGGGACACCACGCCAGCGGCGTGGCCAGGCGCGACCGCGGCCGGGACTACGACGGCGGGCTCCACACGTCCACCCGCTTGACCGCTGCGCCCGCGTTCGCGGCCTTGCAGCTCTTGAACACGAACGACACCCCGGCCAGCGCCTTGCTGCGGGCCACGCAGACGTCGTCGCCGTCGTCGCCGACGGTCGGCGGCATCGGCTGGACGTGGACGTCGGGGTACGCGGCCTCGAGCTGCGCGAGGGTGCTGCCGACGCCGAGCCCGGCGGCGGTCGCCGGCCCGGCGCCGTGGATCATGATCGTCGTGACCGCGACGCCGCCACGCACCGCAGCCATCGCCTGCGGTCGCAGCCGGTCGACCGGCGGCGGACCGTGGTGGCCGTGGCGATCGAGCTCGGCGAACGGCCCGGTCGCCAGCACGATCGTGAGCGGTGGATCGTCGAGCCGGAAGCCGTCGAGCGGCTGGGCATCCGCGACGTAACGGGCGACGTAGTGGGCCGCGAGGTCGTCGGTGATCAGGGCCGCCGGCACCGGCTGGCCGAGGTGCAGCGCGCCGACCCGACCCGCCTCGATGAGCCACGCGGTGGCGCTCGGAGGCGTGACGGCGGGCTCCTCGATCTCACCGATCTCACCGATCTCATCCATGGCGGGTCCATCCTGCGGCCGGGCGTCGACGATGATCGACGCAGCTGGCGGCGTGGTTGGCGGCGGCGGGCCCTTGCGCGGGTCGCGGCCAGGGCTGCGATCGCACCCGGCTGACCCGAGGACGGCGCCGAGCAAGGTGGCGGCGGCCACGGCGGTCAGCGCGAGGGCGCCACCGACCGTCGGCCCGGGAGCGATCATGCCACGGAGATGTACCACAGCATGATGTGCTGGCTCGGGTACCAGGTGCCCGAGTCCGACAGCGCCTCGCCGTTGAACAGGTCGACGTGGCCGGTGCCGCCGTAGCTGAAGATCTTGTCGAACGCGACGATGCCCTGCTTGCCGGCGAGCAGCGGTTTGATGTCGTTCTCGAACGCGGTCTGGAACTCCTCCTCGTCTTTGAACCGCTTGCCCTTCGGGAACTCGACGTCGGCGGCACGGAAGTTCTTCTGCAGGTAGGTCCACATCTCCTTGGCCGCGACGATGTAGTAGTGCTTGGTCTTCTTGCTGTAGGTCGGCGGGCGGGTCAGGCCCGCGGCCGCGCACTTGGCCGGCGTGATCAGGTGGCCGGTGCCGTTGAGCATCGTGCTCAGGCGGATCGCGCAGGTGTTCTCGAGGTAGGCCGGCAGGCCCTGCTCGTCGCGGACGTCGTCGCTGCTCGTGTTCTGCGAGTCGTCGTCCTGGTAATTGTGGGGGTGGGCGTCCCACATCTGCTGAAAGCCCTCATCGCCCTTCGGCAGCTGCTCCTTGGTCGCCTTGCGCTGGACCGCGGGCTGCGCGACCTCGCGGGCGGCGGGCGACGCCATCTGCGCGAGCAGGTAGTCGGCGGGCTCGCCGGCGACGACCTTGTCGGCGACCTGGTCGGCGTGGCGCTCGTGGACGTCGTCTTCCTTGCCCAGGCCGCCGTAGGCCTGGACCCCGCCGCGCTGCTGGACCACGTGCGCGGCCTCGTGGGCGGCGGTGTGGAGGTCGGGCTGGCTGGCGAAGCCGATCCGGTTACCGGTGGCGTACGCGTCAGCGCCGAGCTGCTTGCTGGCGTCGGCGGCGGCGCCACCCTGCCGGGTCTTCACCCCGCTGATGTCGAAGTCGCCGAACGAGCGCTGGATCGCCTCCTGATGCGGCAGCGCGCCGTCGGCGCCAGCCACGCCTTGCTCGGCGGCGGCGCCGTAGGCCAGCTGGACATCGGCGGCCGCACGGCCCTTGCCGCGGCGCGTCTCCTGCTGCTCCTCGTGTTCGGCCTTGACCGTGTCGATCTCGGCCTGGTCGGGTTCCTTCTGGGCGGTCTGGGCCATGCGCGTGGACATCGTCCGCATAGTACGCAGGAAGCCGGGCGGATCACCCCCGGAGATGGACTCCCTCGCACAGGACCGGCCTGGTCCGGCCACCACGAGCGAGCCCTGGCGAGCTAGCGACCGAGCAGGCGCGCCGCGTTGTCGTGGAGGATCTTGCGACGGAGCGCGGGCCGGCCCTCGGTGGCGACCAGCACCTTCGCGAGGGCGAGGGCATGGTGATAGAAGGGCCAGTCGGTGCCGTAGACGATGCGGTCGGGATCGGCCTCCGCGACCACCTGCCGCAGCTGCGACAGGCTGATGCACGACACCTCGAGGTAGGCGTTGGCGTGGCGGCGTTGCAGCGCGATCGCCTGCTCGCACGCCAGGGCACCGGCGTGGCCGAGGATGAACGTGGTCGCGGGGTGGGCCGCGAGCGCCGGCTCGTAGTTCGGGATCTCGACGAACTTGCGCGCGCTAGCCAGCTCGATCCCGACCGGCCCGCAGTGCCACAGCACCGGGATCCGTTCGCGCGCGGCCAGCGCGTACAGCGCCATCGCTGCCGGCGCCGACGGCATGAACTGCTGGAGCTGGGGGTGGAGCTTGAGCCCGCGGGCGCCGCGGTGGAGCTGCTCCTCGAGCTTCTCCTTGGGGCGGCGCCGGCGCGGATGGACGCTGCCGAACGCGGTGGTCGCCCCGCCGGCCGCGGCCGCGGCCACGGTGTCGCCGACCGAGTGGCTGGGGATGCCGATATCGATCGCCAGGATCGCGCTGTGGACGATGCCGAGGTCCTTGCAGTCGCGGGCCAGGTTGGGCGCGGTGTGGGTCGGGCGCCCGCCGCCGCCGGTCAGGCCGCCGACGACCAGCGCGCGCTTGAGTCGCTTGAGCCCGAGCGCGCCGAAGTTGTGGTTGGCGTAGACGTCGAGGTCGTGGCGGCTGCAGCACGGGTGCAGGAGCTCGGTCGCGCCGGTGTCGCGCGAGAGATCGACCCGGCGCGGCCACAGGGTCGGCAGCGCGTAGTGGGCGTGCATGTCGATGATCGGCCCGACGTCGCGATCGGCGATCACCAGCCGGTCGCCATCGACGTCGAACCACGGCAGCCGGGCGAGATCCTGGACCCGATCGAAGCGGAACGTCTCGTCGGCGGCGAGCGCGGCGGTCATCGCCTGCGCATCCTACGAACCCGGCGACCGGGCTGCTACCGTGTCGCCATGGGAAACACCTACGGCCGCGCCCTGGCGGTCACCACCTTCGGCGAGTCGCACGGCCCCGCGGTCGGGGTGGTGGTCGATGGCTGCCCGCCCCGGCTGCCGCTGACCGCGGCCGAGGTCCAGCGCGACCTCGATCGTCGGCGGCCGGGCCAGAGCTCGCTGACCTCGCCGCGGCGCGAGCTCGATCAGGTCGAGATCCTGTCCGGGCTGTCGGACGACGGCCTCACCCTCGGCACGCCGATCGCGATGCTGGTGCGCAACCAGGACGCGCGCAGCAAGGACTACGACCGCGACGCCTACCGGCCGTCACACGCCGACTTCACCTACGACGCCAAGTTCGGCATTGGCATCCTGGCCGGCGGCGGACGGGCCAGCGCGCGCGAGACCGTTGGCCGGGTCGCGGCCGGCGCGGTGGCGCGGGTCATCCTGGCGCCGCACGGGATCGAGGTGGTGGCGTGGGTCGACGAGGTCGCGGGCATCACCGCGACCGTCGACGGCACGACCGTGACCCGGACCGCGGTCGACGACACCGACGTCCGCTGTCCGGACCTCGAGGTGGCGGCGGCGATGACCGCGCGGATCGAGGCGGCGCGCAAGGACGGCGACTCGGTCGGCGGCGTGATCCGGGCGGTCGCGCGCCGCGTGCCGGCCGGCTGGGGCCAGCCGGTGTTCGACAAGCTCGACGCCGATCTGGCCAAGGCGATGCTCTCGATCCCGGCGGTCAAGGGCTTCGAGATCGGCTCGGGCTTCGCCGGCACCCGCCTGACCGGCGCCGAGCACAACGACCTGTTCGTCGGCGACGCCGGCCGGATCCGGACCGCGACCAACCGTTCGGGCGGCATCCAGGGCGGCATCAGCAACGGTGAGGCGATCACGCTGCGGATCGCGTTCAAGCCGACGGCGACCATCATGCGGCCGCAGCCGACGGTCGATCGCGCCGGCCAGCCGACGGTGCTGGCGCCGCGCGGCCGTCACGATCCGTGCGTCCTGCCGCGGGCGGTCCCGATCGTCGAGGCGATGATCTGGCTGACGCTCGCAGATCACTTCCTGCGCCAGCGCGGCCAGGTCGGCGAGCGGTAGCAGTCACTTGTCAAGCATCGCGACGAGCTGACCGACCGCGGTCGTGCATGGCCAGTTCGGCGCGGGCCGGCTTACATGCTCCAGACCCGCTCGAGGTGGACGTAGCTAGCTTCCATGCCGCCGGCCATGCCGGTCGCCAGCATCGCGGTGCGAGTCGCAGCGTCGGGCAGGGTCATGCGTATGACCATGATCGTGCCGCCGCCGTCCGCGGTGAAGGTGGTCTCGACGCGGTTGTCCGGACTCGGGTCGGGCAGGTGCATGCGCTCGATATGGACGATGCGGTGAGGCGGCTCGAGCTCGACGAACTCGCCGGTGAGGTGGAAGCCGTGACCGCTGCCGTTCTTCCACTCGTAGCGGATGGCGCCGCCCGGGCGCGGGTCGCAGATGCAGACCGGCATGGTCCAGCCGTCGGGGCCGAGGCACCACTGCTGGAGCAGCGCCGGCTCGGTGTGCGCGCGGTAGACCGCATCGGGCGGAGCGTCGAAGCGGCGGGTGACGACGATGGCGGTGTCACCTTCGGTGTGGAGCGTGAGCGTGGTCATGGCTTGTCCTTTCGACCTGGCGGGCTCATGCGGGCCAGGAGTTGATCGAGACGCTGGTAGCTGCGCTCCATCCCCTTGCGCAGCATCGCGAGAAACCCGTCGAGCTCGTCGAGCGCACCGGGCGCCAGCCGGCAGGGTCGGCGGGCACCGTCGATCCGGCGGAGGATCAGCCCCGCCGCTTCGAGGACTCGCAGGTGACGAGAGATGGCCGGCTGCGAGATCGAGAACGGCTCGACGAGCTGGTTGACCGTGGCCTCGCCCCGGGCGAGGCGGGCCAGGATCGCCCGCCGGGTCGGATCGGCGAGTGCGGCCAGCGTGGCGTCGAGCTGCGAGTCCATGACGTTCACGTTATATAACGCTTATGTTATATAATAGCTAGCCCGAAACCCGACCAGGTCCAGCCTCCCCCTCGGGACCCTGGCGGAGCACCAAGCTCGGAGTCCCCGGCCGCCGTCCTGGGCGGATTGTTGCCCCGCCGGCCCCGGGTCGGCTACCGTGGCTGACCGTGGCAGCGATCCCGGCGCTGGCAGATGCGCGCCACCTGACGATCGCGCTGGCCGGCTTGCCGGAGCCGGCGCGAGACGAGGTCGCGGCGTGTCTGCACGCGCGCGGGCTGGGCCGCGGG
>JAYVSF010000683.1:0-11091 GCA_043775605.1 Myxococcales bacterium | reverse complement strand
CGTCGGTCGCAACCCGACGGACCCGTTCTGCATGGCGAATGGCTACCCGGAGGGTCCGACCTACCCGGCGACGCCGCACGCAACCTCCGAGGCCGGCGGCATCGGCCTGGCGCCGCAAGACGTCATGGTGAACTTCCTCGACAACCACGATCTGCCGCGCTTCCTGTTCGACACGACGCCCGAGGTGCTGCGGGTCGCGATGGGCTACCTGTTCACCTGGGACGGCATCCCGTGCCTGTACTACGGCACCGAGCAGGGCTTCCACGGCGGCGTCGATCCCGCCAACCGCGAGGACATGTGGCGCGGCAACCCCGACGCCGGGTTCGCGGGCTTCGACGAGACCAACGACGTCTTCCGCCAGACCGCCGGCTGGATCGCGCTCCGCAAGCAGCGGGCCGCCCTCCGCCGCGGCGACGTCGCGGTCAAGTGGTCCGTCAGCGTCGCCGGCGCCCGCCGCGACGCCGGCATCCTCGCCTTCGAGCGGACCGCGCCCGACGACAAGGTCCTCGTCGTGCTCAACGCCGGCGCCGTCGCCAGCGAGGCCTGCGCCCCCGTCGGCGAGGGCGGCGCCTGCCTGACCACCACCTTCGCCGCCGGCACCGTCCTCCACGACCTCGCGCCCGGCAACGACGGCGCCAGCTTCACCGTCGGCGCCGGCGGCACCGTCACCATCCCCGTCCCGCCCCGCACCGTCCGCGTCCTGGCGCCCTGATCAGTCGATGATCGGGGCGGCGGTGGTGACCGCGGCGCCCCACCAGGCCTCGCCGTCGACGGCGACCGAGGTGCCGACGCCGGTGGCGCTGTCGATGATCGTGAGCGTGCCCTGCTCGGTGAAGCCGAACACGCGGGTGCCCCAGAAGCCGACGCCCCAGATGTCGTCGAAGCCGGTGGTGGCGCCGATCGGCGTGGCCGCGAAGGTGGTCGGCGCCAGGCGGACGAGCTGGTCGGGGCCGAGCGTGCCGGTCGGCACGGTCGCGACGATGCCGAAGCCGGTGACCGCGACCAGATCGCCGCTCGAGACGTAGTCGCCGCCCATGTCGCCGATCTGCGTGACGCCGCCGGTGTTCCGGTCGATCTGGAAGATCTTGCCGTCAGTGTTGCGGTCGCCGACCAGGACGTCGGGTCCCTCGAGGCCGAACGCCAGCATCGACGGCACGAACGACAGGCCGTTGAACATGCCCTGAAGGTTGGCGCTGAGCCGCGTGCAGTCGGCGGTCTGGGGATCGACCCGGTACACGCTGTGGTACGAGATGCCGATCATCACGCCGTCCTGATCGATCGCGATGTCGGTCATGGTGTCCGAGCCCGACGGCCAGTGGAACGGGCCGATCCGGGTCACCGCGTAGGTGATGGGATTGATCCGGAACAGCGTGCTGGCGCTGTGGGCGAACACCGCGGCGTTGCCGCCGGAGTCGGCGGCGTCGACGCCCGGGTTGGTGGCCGCATCGGGGCCGACCGTGCCGTCGTCGTCGCCGACGTTCATGGCCGAAGGACCGCAGGCAGTGGTGAGACCAATGCCACCGGCGAACGAGCAGGCGAGACCGAGCGCGGCGATCGAGGGGCGCATGACCGGCGCAGCGTATACGATCGCCGCGCGGGCGGCAGCGCTCGCGAGGAGGCCGGATGCGGAGCAGGCGGGCGATCGTGACGGGCGTCATCGTGCTGCTGATCGGCGCGCTGGCGCTGTGGTGGCGCGCCGGTCACCAGCGCAGCCCGCGGCGTGGTCCGGCCGGAGCGCTGGTGGCGTCAGCTGGCGCCGGGGGGAGTCGGTCGCGCGCCGGCGCCAGGCCCGATCCGCGCACGCTGCCGCCGGCGAGGTCCGCGGCACGGTGCGCGAGCGCGGCGGCGGCCCGCTGGCCGGGGCGCAGGTCTGCGTGGGCTCGTTGTCCTACGGCATCGCCAGCGACGACCGCAGCGATCCGGCGTGCGTCGTCACCGACGCGGCGGGGACGTATCGTGTCGCCGGCCTGGTGCCCGGGCCCCAGGACCTGAGCGGCGAGCGCCGCCGAGCACCAGCCCCGCGGCCGTGAGCCGCGCGACCGGTCAGCGGCGGGCGATGGTGGTGGCGGCGGCGCGCGCGCGCTCGACGGCGGTGCGCAGCCAGCCGCGGACCGCGTCGTGCGGGACCTTGTCGCCGGCGATCAGCTTGAGGTGGCGCCCGGTCTTGCCGTCGCCGGCCAGCAGGCTGCCGGGATCGGCGAAGGTGCCGGGCGGGCCCGACAGGATCAGGTTCACATGCGACTTGTGCCCGCCGAGCGCGCACATCATCTCGTCGCCGATCATGTAGAAGGGCATGCCCCACTTGATCGAGGAGCTGGCGTCGGGGGCGGCGGCCTCGATCAGCGCGTGGAGCTGATCAAGGATGGCCCGCAGCAGCGGCGGCTGCTTGCGGAAGAAGCCGGCGATCGGCGCGCCGAGATCCGCCCGCGCGGCTGGCTTGCGCGGTGGCGCCTTGGCCTTGGCCTTGGCGGGCGCGGCCTTGGCTTTGGCTTTGGCGGGCGCGGCCTTGGCTTTGGCGGGCGCGGCCTTGGCCTTGGCGGGTGCGGCCTTCCGCGTCGTCGCCGCCTTGGGCTTCGCCGCCGGCCTGGGTCTGCCAGTCGACGACTTCGTGCTCGCGCCCTTCGCGTCAGCGGGCGTCGAGCGCTTCGAGGTGGGGCTCGGCTTGCGCGCGTTCACGGCGCGATGATGACACGGACCGCGCGCGGGCTACAGGCGCGACCCTCGCGATCGGGCGCGGCCACACCGCGATCGTCACGCCGGTCGCGAGTCCGACCGCGTGGGCGAGCGTGGCCGGGACCGCGCCCGGGCCGAGGTCCATCGGAAACGCCGGCCGACCCGTGACCAGCTCGTGACCGACCTTCGCCAGCGTCAGCGCGCCGACCGCGAGCCCGAGCCACCAGCGCCATCCTCGACGGTGGCCGAGCTCGTGGACCAGCGCCGCCGCCAGCAGCGCGTGCGACAGCCCCGACAGGCCGAGGTACAGCGCGGCCCCGCTCGCCAGGCAGGCGACGGTCGGCAGCGCGAGCCCGGCGAGGACCAGCCACGGGTAGCGGACGGTCCCCGTCGCCCGGCGGCGAGCCGGCTCGTGGATGAGGCCGACCAGCAGCACCAGCGCGACGTCGCGCACGAGGTGGCCCCAGGTGCCGTGGATCAGCGGCCCGGTGAGCAGGCGCCAGGGCTCGGCGCCCGCGTCGGCGGCGACCGCGGCCAGCGGCGCGACCACACAGGCGGTGCGCGCGGTCAGCGCCAGCGCGGTGGCGACGATCGCGGCGAGTGCGACCGCCACCGTCCACGGCGCGTCGCGGCCGATCGCGCGCAGCGTGCGGCGGTGGGCCGCGTCAACCCCGCGTCGCCCGAGCAGCCAGGCCAGCGGCGCCAGCGCGAGGGCGAGGACCAGCGTGAGCGGATCGGCGTTGCCGTGATGACGACTCGGCGGGTCGGGATAGCCCAGTTCGCGGGCGGACCCGACCCGGCTGCCGCGCACCACCGTCGTTGGCGGCGGGCTCGGCGCCACCCGCTCGAGGTCGACGCCCTCGGGCACGCTGGCCGGCGCCTCGATCACCTGCTCGGCGCCGCCGGGGGCGACAATCCGGGTGCGGTCGACGGCGACGAACGAGGTCTCGCGGGTCACCAGCCGGTAGCGCAGGCCCAGCGCCTCGATCGCGCTGGCAACCGCGGGCAGCTCGCGCGCCCCGTCGGCGCCGGCCAGGAGCTCGTCGATGCGGGCCCGGGCCCAGGCCAGTCGTACCGCCGGATGATCGGCGCTGGTCGGCAGCTCGAGCGTGGCCGCGAAGCTGACCGGCCGGCCGGCGAGGGCGCCGTGGACCACGACCGTGCCGGTGGCCGGCGTGGCGTAGCGGACCGCGACGGTCAGGGGCAGGCCGGCGTGGACGTCGGGCAGGACCGCCGGCGCCTGATCGGTGATCGCGAGCCCGCCCCAGTCGATGGTCACGTCGGTGAGGTAGGGCGCCCGCGAGCGCGCGACCACGTCTCCGGCGATCGCGGTGGCCGGCTCGCCGAGGCCGACGTAGGTGGCGAAGCCGCGGCCGACCCGGGCCAGCTCGTCGAGGAGGTAGCGGTTGGGCGCGGCACCGATGCCGATCGGGTAGACCCGGTTACCGCCGAGCGCGCCGCGGGCGGCGTCGACCACGACGTCGTCGTTGCCGACCAGACCGTCGGAGATGACGTAGACCGTGCGGATGCGGCCGAGCCCGACCGGCTGATCGAGGGCCTCGAGCACGCCGCGCTCGAGCGGGGTGCCGCCGCCGGCGACCAGGCCGTCGACGAACCGGGTCGCGTCGATGCGGGCCAGATCGTCGACCGCGAGCGGCGCGTCGACGAGCCGGCTGACGTCGTCGGCGAAGGCCAGGACGTCGACGGTGTCGCCGGGCTCGGTGCCGGCGATCAGCGCGCGGGCCACGGCCTGGGCCTGGGCCAGGCCGCCGTCGGCCATCGAGCCCGAGCGATCGATCAGGATGACGACGTCGCGGGCGGTGAGCTCGTCGGGGCTGACGGTCAAGGGCGGTACGATCGAGAGCAGGGCGTAGCCGCCGTCATCGTCACCCGGGCGAGCACGCAGGCGATGGGCGGTCGCGGTCAGCGCGGTCCGCTGATCGCCGGCGCGGAAGCGCAGCACCAGGTCGCGATTGGGTAGCTCGTCTCGGGCCGCCAGCCGGACGATGGTCCGGCCCGGGGTCGGGGTCTCGATCACCAGCTCGTGCGACGGGCTCGTGATCGTCGACGGCGCCACCGGCAGATCGAGCTCGGCGGTGAACGAGACCGTGGTGCCGGCGATCGCGGCGTCGACGTAGCCGATCGAGTTCTCACCCGTGGTCGGCGGATCGGCTGCCTGGCGGGCCGACACCGGCGCCGCGCCGCGTCGGGTCGCGGGCAGGTAGCGCGGCCCCACCGTCAGCGGGAACACCAGCTCGAGCTGGCCGTCGCGCACCGCCAGCGGCTCGCTGACCTCGAACCGCACCGCGATCGGCTCGCCGGGCGCGAGGTTGGCCAGGCGCTGCGAGAACACGTTGGCCGTCACCTGCTCGAGCAACGCCGCGGTGTGGCCGGCGCTGCGGGCGGCGTCGTAGGTGGCGCGGGCGTCGGCCCGGCGCTGGATGACGCCCTCGATCGTGCGGGCGCCGATCACGATGCGGTAGGCCGACACCGCGGCGTGGTCGCCGAGCGGGAAGACGTAGACCGCGTCGGTCGGCTCGGTCAGCGGGTTCTCGAACACCTGCTCGACGGTGGTGACCACCATGGTCCCGACCACCCGCGCACGGACGTCGGTGTGGCGCAGCGGGAAGCCGATCACCGGGCCGAGTGCACCGGCCGGCGGCGGCAGCGGCCGGGCCAGGCGCAGCTCGCCGCCCACCAGCGGAGCGAGGTCGGCGCCGGCGAACGCCAGCCGCGGTGGTTCGAGCGCGGCCCGCGGCACGCAGCTGCCGGTAAACGCGGCGAGCGCGGCGAGCGCGACGACGGTCACGACCAGGACGACCGACGACATCCGGGCGGCGCGCGTGTTCACGTCATGACGCTACACGAGCCGGGGGCCGCCAGCCGGCGGCGTCGGAGCTGACCCGCGCCATCAGCTCCAGCACCGAGGCCTCGAGCTGATCGACGCCGGGGTGCTCGGTCGGCATGTGGCTGGCGCCGTCGAGCACCACCATCTGCTTGGGCGCGGCCAGGCGATCGAAGAAGCGCCGCGACAGCGCGATGTCGGTCATGCGATCGACGCCGGGGTGGGCCAGCAGCACCGGGCAGGCGTCGAACGCCTCCGGCTCGAGCGCCGGTGCGGTGCTCATCAGCGTGCGCAGGAAGCGGGCCGGCACCCAGCTGCCGCCGCCCAGCCGGTCGGACTTGACCAGCGCGCTCAGCTCGCGCCGGTTGGAGATCTGGCCCATGCGCGACACCGCCGCCATCGGCAGCGGCAGGCCGTCGGTGACCGGGGCCAAGCGATCGAGCAGCCACAGGCCGGGGCCGCCGAGCACGCGGTTGCGCGCGAAGCCGCGCCGGACCGCCGGCTCGCGCGGATCGGTGAGCGTGGTGGCGATGAGCCCGCGCAGCGCGCCGCGCCGGGCCGGCGACATCGCCATCCGGGCCGCGACCTGGTACGCGAGCAGGCCGCCGAGGCTGACCCCGAACAGGACGATCGGCTTGCCATCGCGGGCCAGCTCTGCGTCGACGAGATCGCACACGCAGTCGATCCACAGGGGATAGGTCATGCGCCGCCACGGCACCCTGGTCAGGCCATAGCCGGGCAGATCGGGGGTGACGGTGGCGTAGCCGTAGCGGCGGGCGATCACCGCGGCCGGCGCCATCACCCGGCCGACGGCGCGGCCTCGGGGTGGGCGAGGGCGTAGAACGCCAGCACGCCGAGGCCGATGTCGCGGACGCCGAACATGCGGGCCATCAGGCGCGCGGTCGGGTTGTCGTGCGCGACCGGGAAGCCGAGCAGGCGCGACGCCGGGCCGGCGGCGACGAAGGGGGCGAGGCCGAGCGCGATGCGACCCAGACCCATGGCGGTGACGACGGTGCGGAGGAGGGGGCTCATGGGTCACCTGTCGCACTGACCGGGGCGGCCGCCAGTGACCGCGCGCGCCAAAACCCTGACCGGGCGTGCCGCATGCTCGGTGAACTCCCGGCATGGGGCAATGATGGGGTGCGGGTGGGTGAATGAACCTCTGCCGCTGCGCGTCTTTGCTGCAGTTCATCGAGGAGGTCCACTGTGCCTGACCGTGTCTCCCTGCCTGATGCGGCGAACCGTGTGGTTCGTGTGATCCCCGTGTTCCTCGGCGTCGCCATCTTCGCGGTCGCCGGCCGGGCCGAGGCGCGCGCGCACCGGGTCGCGGCCGCCGCGCCGGCGCCGACGGTCCGCCATGGCGACGTGCTGCGGCTGCCGGTGGCGCAGGCCCGCACCCACGGCGGCGCGCGCACCGACGCGCCAGCGCCAGCGACCGGCGTCACGGTCTACCTCGATCGCCACGGCGGGCGGATCGCGGGCGGGGTCGACGACGCCGCGGGCCGGCGGTCGTGGATCGCGGCCAGCGCGCCAGGCGGCGGCGTGACCATCCCGGCCTGGGCTGGCGGGGAGGCCCGCTGGCAGAAGATGGTGGCCTGCGTGCGGGCCGGCTTCGGGCCGCTGGCGATCGAGATCGTCGACGACCAGCCGGCCGCGAGCGACTACACGCTGATCATGGTCGGCGGCACCCCCGACCTCATCGGCTACGGCGACTCGGTCGCGGGCGTGGCGCCGAGCGGCGGCGGCGTGCTGCGCGGCGCGGTCGGCTACGTGTTCTCGGCCAACCTCGACAGCGAGGTCGACGCCACGTGCGAGAGCGCGCTGCACGAGATCGGCCACACCCTCGGGCTCGATCACACGTTCGCGTGCGGCGACCTGATGTCGTACGAGGCGTGCGGCGCCAAGCGGTTCGTCGACGCCGACGTGCCGTGTGGCGAGAGCGAGGCGCGGGCGTGCGACGGCGGCGGGCGGACGCAGAACTCGTGGCGGATGCTGGTGGAGGGCGTCGGGTTCGCGCCGGGCAAGGGCGGCGGGCCGGGCAGCGTGGCGTTTCCTGGTGGGGACGAGGACGAGCCGGTGGCCGACTCCGAGGACGAACCGGTGGCCGACTCCGAGGACGAGCCGGTGGCCGATTCCGATTCCGACACCGACACCGACCCCGACCCCGGGTGCGACGGGGCCGCCGCGGACGACGCGACGGTGGCCATCGTCGGGCTCGACGACACCGTCGCCGGCAATCGCTGGCTGCCGGTCGACATCGAGGCCCACGCCAGCGCCGGTGTCGAGGACGTGGCGCTGACCTGGAGCCAGGGCACCGACGAGCACGCGTGGGTGTGCAGCGAGCCGACCGGGCCCCAAGGCGTCACCTGCGAGCGCGATGGCGATCACTTCCGGTTCTGGATCCCGGCCGGCGTCGGCACCCGCGCGCTGGTCGCGATCGTGCGCGACGGCGCCGGGCACGTGGTCACCGGCGAGCCGCGCACCGTCGAGCTGGTCGACGCCGCCGCACAGCGGCGCGGCGGGCGCCACCACCGCCACCGCCACCCGTAGCGGGAGCCGCGGTCAGCGGCCGCAGGCGACGGCGCCCGCCGTGAACGCGGTCGCCGGATCGGGCGTGAACAGCTCGAGGGTGGCGACCGCGGCGCCGGCCGCGTCGACCCCGCCGACGATGAGGATCTGGCCGCTGGTCAGGACGTGCGCGGTGGCGCGGGTGCGAGCCGCGACCATCGGCAACGTGGCGACGTGGGCGAGCGTGGTCGCGTCGAGGACCTCGGCGGTGGCCAGGACCGCGCCGGTGGCATCGACCCCGCCGGCGACCAAGATGTGGCGTCCGACCTGCGCGACCGCGGCGTCGGCACGGGGCGTGACGAGCGCCGACGGCACCTCGACGTAGCGGCGCGCCACGGGATCGAGCTGCACGCCGCTGGCGGCCAGGGTGCCGTCGATGCTGCCCCCGATCAGGGTGACGATGCCGTCGCTGCCGATGGCGGCGCCGTGGCCGGTGCGCGCGGCGCCGCCGACCGGGGTCTCGTCGGTCACGCCGGCGGTGGTGACGCGGGCCAGGCCGCTGGTGCCGGTGCCGTCGCCGGCGACCAGCACGATCACGCCCCCGCCAGCGGTGTCGGGCGGCGTCACCGACGACGCGGTGCCGGTCAGGGCGGGCGTCGCTGGCAGCGCGGTCACCGAGCCGCTGATCCCGTCGAGGATCAGCGGCGGCTGGGGCGGGACGCCGGTGACCACGAAGGCCTCGGCCCGGATCGCCGCGGCCTGGGCGCCGGCGCGGGCCAGGGTCGGGACGTCGACCAGCGCAGTGTAGCTGCCGGACGGGGCCACGGTGGTGTCGAACCGCCACAGCGTGCCGGTCGGGTGGCCGGTGCCGTCATCGCCACCGAACACGTAGGCGTAGCCGGCGATCCCGGCGGCCACCGTCGGCGCGCGGCGTGGCGCCGGCAGGTCGAGCCCGCGCTGCAGGGTGTGGCTGTAGACGTTGTAGACGTCGACCGCGGCGCTGGCGGCGCCGGTGGCGTCCGTGCCGCCGGCCAGCATGACGCCGAACGCGAAGTCGGCGCTGCCGAGGTCGGCGCGCGGGCGATCGAGCGTGACCGGGGCCGCCGCCAGGGTGCCCGGCGTCGCGACGTAGATGGTGACGTCGGCGTCGATCGCCGCGATCGGCAGCGGGCCCGAGCAGCCGTAGGCGACCAGCGCGCCGGCGCCGTCGAGCCCCTCGAACGTGACGTTGGCGGTCGGGCCGTCGGCCGCGACCTCGAGCGCGAGCTGGAACGTGCCGTCGCCGCCGCGGGTCGCGATCACCTCGGTGCGCGGGACCGACAGGGTCAGGCGGGCTTGCTCGACGGCGGCCAGCACCGTCGAGCCGGGCGCCGTCGCCAGGTGCAGCTCGATCGTCCCGGTGTCGCCACCGCAGCCGGCCCCGGCGACGCCCGCGACCCCGACCAGCCCGACCGCGCCGACCAGCCAGCGGTCCGCGCCGCGTCGCGCGCGCCGGCTCACGGCACCACCACGGCCGATACCCGGGCAAGGTCGATCCCTCGCACCGCCACCGTCTTGCGCCGCGAGCTGTGGCCGGCCACGACCTCGACCGCCGCCCGGCCCACACCCAATGCCTTCGCGAATAGCTCGACCACGGCGGCGTTGGCCTCGCCGTCGACCGGCGGTGCCGTCACCGCCAGCTTGATGCGATCGCCGTGGATCGGGCCGAACCGCGGCCGCGACGCGCGCGGCGACACCAGCACGTCGACCGCGACGCCGTCGGCGAGGACCCGGATCGGCCCGCCGCTGGCGGCCACCGTCACTTGTTGCCACCGCGGCCGAGCTCGCGCGCGCGCTTGGTCGCGGTCTCGACCGCGTTCATGAGCGTCGTGCGCAGCCCGCCCTCCTCGAGCGTGTGCAGGCCGGCGATCGCGGTGCCGCCCGGCGACGTCACCATGTCCTTGAGCTTGCCGGGGTGCTCGTCGGTGTCGAGCAGGAGCTTGGCCGAGCCCATCACGGTCTGGGCCGCCAGCCGCTGCGCGTTGCGCCGCGACAGCCCGACCTTGACCCCGGCGTCGGCCAGGGCCTCGAGGATGAGGAAGATGTAGGCCGGGCCCGAGCCCGACAGGCCGGTGACCGCGTCGAGCTGGCTCTCGTCGAGCGTGACCGTGATGCCGACCGCGTCGAAGATCGTGCGGGTCTCGACGATGTCGGCGTCGGTGGCGTGGCGGCCGCGCGAGATCGCGGTGGCGGCGGCGCGGACCAGCGCGGGCGTGTTGGGCATGACCCGCACCACCCGCGCGCCCGACGGCAGGTGGCTCTCGATGGTCTGCGAGTCGATGCCGGCGGCGATCGAGATGACCAGCACGCCGGGCGCCAGCGAGCTCGAGATCTCACGCACGACCTTCTCGAGGATCTGGGGCTTGACCGCCAGGACGAGGATCTCGACGCCGCGGGCCAGCTCGGAGTTGTCGGTGGTGGTGACGATGCCGTAGGTCGCGTGCAGCTCGTCGAGCCGCTCGGCCCGCGGGCCCGAGGCCACGATGCGCGCGGCCGGGACCACGGCGGCCTGGATGAGGCCGCGGATGAGGGCCTCCGCCATGTTGCCGGCTCCGATGAAGCCGATGGTCTTGTCGAGGTGGGCGGGCGTCGGCGTCGAGGCGGTCACGCGCTCGATGTACCACGGTCAGCCGCGAGGTCACCGGCCAGCTTGTGCCCGGCGTCGTCGATCGCGATCGTGCCCGACCAGCGCTCGGTCCGGTCGTACTGCGAGCAGAAGTCGCGGTCGAGCACGTAGCGGAAGTGCGCCTGCCAGCCCGGCGCGGCCGGTGCGATGTCGACGACGACGAGGGCCTCATCCTGGCTGATCGCGAGCGCCGGCCAGCCGACCTGCTCGCGGACCAGCGCCACGACCGCCGGGCGCAGCACGGCGGGTGCGTCGGTCGGCGCGGTGAAGCGGAGGCCGACATCTTGCGCAGCGCGCGCGGCGTCACGCACGGCGGCGGCGGCGAGGTCGCGCGCGTCGCCGAGGCTGGCGAGCAGCTCCGCGATCGCGTCGAGCGCCGGGCTGCGACCGACGACCCCGG